>JALRLM010000255.1 GCA_023254435.1 Hydrocarboniphaga sp. | reverse complement strand
CACGACGGTACGCTCGGTCTGCGCCGAGGCCGGGCTCACGGAACGTTATTTTTACGAGGCCATCGCCGATCGCGAGGCCTTGCTGGGCGCGGTCTACACGCACCTGGTGACGCGGCTGCAGCAGCAGATCGCCGCCACCTTCATGAAGTCGGACCTGTCGCAGCCGATCGACATGGTGAGACTGGCGCTGCACGAGTTCTTCGCCGCCATGCGCGACGATCCCAACGCCGCGCGCATCCTGCTGTTCGAGATCATGGGCGTGAGCCCCGAGGTGACGCGGCTGACCACCGTCGCCATCAACGACTTCGCGCGCATCATCAACACCATGGCGCGTGCGCTGCAGGTGCGCGTGGAGCAGAAGGAAGAGCAGATGCTCACGGCCGGGCTGGTCGGCTCCGTGGTCTTCATCGCCATGACCTGGAGCCTGGACCACTATCGCCAGCCCATCGACGACGTCACCGCCAGCGCGCTGACGATCTTCCGCGCCATCCTCGCCGCGCCACGCCCCTAGCGACGCGCAGCGACGGCTCCCGCGCTACTGCGCGGGCTTGTGGCGCTCGCGCTCGAAGCGGTCGAGCACGTGGGCCAGGCGATCGCCCAGATGCTGGGTGGCGGATTTCTCCATCGCGCGCGCCACTTCGGCGCGCACCGCGCTCTCCACCAGCGGGCGCAGGCGCCAGATCACCTCGCCCAGCCTCGACGCCTCGCCGGCCGGCGGCAGACCCGGGCCGTGCTGCTCGAACAGATGCCGCTCGACCAGCCGCACCATCTGGTCCGACGCGGCCTCGACGTTGGCACGCAGGCGGCTCAGCACGTCGAGCATGTCATCGAGCGGAATGCCGAACTTGACCAACTCGGCGCCGGCATTGAGCAGACGCGGGCTCGGACAGCGAAAGCGCACGCCGTCGAGCTTCAGCACCCCCAGTTCCGAGGCCTTGGCCAGCCAGCGCGGATCGAAGTGCCCGCCGAACAGGCCGATCAGTTCGGGCAGGCTGTACCAGGCCGGTTCCTCGTCACCCCAGGGGCTGGCCACCGCCGATTCCAGGCCCAGCAGGGCCGACAGGTCGCTGCCGCTTTCCCAGGCTGCGATAAGGTCGCCGATGCTGGCCAGCGTGTAGCCACGGGCCAGCAGCTGGCCGACGATGCGCAGGCGCGACAGATGCGCCTCGCCATAGACGCCGACGCGGCCGCGCCGCTCGGGCGGCGGCATGAGGCCGCGATCCTGGTAGGCGCGCACGTTGCGAACCGTGGTCTGGGCCACGCGGGCGAGCTCGTCGATGGTGTATTCGGCCGAGGCCGACGATTCCGCGCTACGCGCGGCGCCTGGAGTTTTCATCGCCCGATGATAAGCGAGCTCACCATCGACACCACGGCCGTTGACTCGCCACAATGACTGTGCCATCGTTTGATGGCAACGTTTCATTGGAGCCTTGTCATGCAGCCCGTTCGCCGTGACCTCGATTTCGACCTGCCGCAGCAGCTGAAGCCCGAAGACATCGGCCAGTGGCATCCGGCCGGTCGGCACGTCAGCCACTTCTTCAACGCCCTGTCGCTGTTCTTTCCCGAGGGCGAACGCTTCTTTATCCACAGCGTGCGCCATTACCGCGGCCGGATCACCGATCCGGCACTGCAGCAGGCCATCACCGGCTTCATCGGCCAGGAAGCCATGCACGGCCGTGAGCACGTGGACTTCAATAACCTGATGGACCGCGCCGGCCTGCCGGCAACGCAGCTCGACCGTTTCGTCGGCCGCCTGCTGGAGCGCGTCAAGAAGCTCATTCCGCCGTCGTGGCAGCTCGGCGTCACGCTGGCCCTGGAGCACTTTACGGCGATACTCGCCAATGTGCTGCTGAGCCGCCCCGAAACGCTGGCCGGCGCTCATCCGCGCATGGCCGACCTGTGGCGCTGGCATGCACTGGAAGAAACCGAGCACAAGGCCGTGGCCTTCGACGTCTACGACCAGACCATCGGCCGCGGTTTTCGGGCCTGGGCCCTGCGCTGCTTCCTGCTGCTGGCGGTGACGGTGATCTTCATGTCGCTGGTGTTCGTGTTCCACCTGCGCCTGATCGCCGCCGACCCGCAGGCCCGCGGCCTGCGCGGCTGGGCGCGACTGGTGAGCTTCCTGTATCTGCGCCCGGGCGCTTTGCGCCGCATCGTGCTGCCCTGGCTGGACTACTTCCGCCCGAGTTTCCATCCGTGGATGCACAACAACCGCCACTATCTGACGCAGATCGACGAGCTGACGGCCAGTTATCAGAGCTGAGGCCGCGTCATCACGAGAAAACCCCGCCGTGGCGGGGTTTTCTTTTTTGCGCCCGCGAACACACGGCTTGCATGCCGCTGCCGCAGGCCCCGACAGCAGGCGCACAGCGTGGGTGTCGCGCCGCCGCTTGGTCGCCTGGCCCTCTATGGGTAAGGCGATGGAAACAGCAGAGAGTCACGCGGCTGCGCCGCCAACCCACCCTGTGAGGGGCCTACTTCAATTCTGCAGAAGTCTTGCCGAGCAGGCGACGCGCGACGATCAGCAGCTGGATCTGCTGCGTACCTTCGAAGATGTCGAGAATCTTGGCGTCACGCGCCCATTTCTCGAGCAGCGCCTGCTCGCTGTAGCCCAGCGCGCCGCAGATTTCCACGCACTTGAGCGCGACGTCGACGCAGGTGCGGCCGGCCTTGGCCTTGGCCATCGAGGCCTGCAGGGAATTGGGCTTGCGATTGTCGGCCATCCAGGCGGCCTGCAGCGTCAGCAGGCGCGCCGCCTCGTAGTCGGCTTCGAGCGCCAGCAAGGTCGCGGCCGCCGAATTCTGCGTCAACGCGGGCCTGTCGTAGTCCACCGTGATGCCGGCGTCCTTCAGCACCTTGGCGGTGTGCTCCAGGCAGGCGCGCGTCAGGCCCACCGCCATCGAGGCCACCAGCGGGCGCGTGTTGTCGAAGGTCTGCATCACGCCGGCGAAGCCTTTTTCGACGTTCACCTCGGGATCGCCGAGCAGGTTTTCGCGCGGCACGCGACAGTCCTTGAGCACAAAGGCGGCCGTGTCCGATGCCCGAATGCCGAGCTTGTGCTCCAGGCGCACGAGCTCGAAACCCGGCGTACCTTTCTCCACCACGAAACTCTTGATCGCGGCGCGCCCCTTGGCGCGATCGAGCGTGGCCCAGACCACGACCAGATCGGCGCGATCGCCGCTGGTGACGTAGATCTTCTCGCCGTTGAGCACATAGTGATCGCCGTCGAGTACGGCCGTGGTCCGGATGTTGGCGGAATCCGATCCGCAGCCGGGCTCGGTGATCGCCATCGCCGCCCAACGACCCGCGAAGCGCTGCAGCTGTTCTTCGTTGGCGACACTGGCGATGGCGGAATTGCCCAGGCCCTGGCGCGGCATGGCGAGCAGCAGGCCGACGTCGCCCCAGCACAGCTCCATGATGCCCAGGCAGGTGGACAGGTTGGAGCCGTTCTTGTTGCCTTCGCTGACCTGCGCGTCGCGGCGCACGCCCGAGGCGCCGGCGCCGCCGCGCGCGCCGGCCTCGTCCATGCCATCCATGACCGAGGCGAGCATGTCGAGCTCCTTCGGATAAGCGTGTTCGGCGCGATCGTACTTGCGCGAATTGGCGCGGAAGATCTCGCGCGCGACCTGATGCGCCTGATCGACCAGCGGGCGGAATTTCTTCGGCGTTTCGAGATGGATCATGTCGTCGTCCTCACACGAGCAGCGTGCCTTCCATGACGCCGATCGCGCGCAGGTCGCGATACCAGCGCTCCACCGGATGCTCCTTGATGAAGCCGTGGCCGCCGAGCAGCTGCACGCCGTCCGAGCCGACGATCAGGCTCTTGTCGATGCAGTAGCGACGCGCGAGCGCGATCGGTTTCGCATCGTCCGCACCCTGCTCCATGCGACTGGCGGCGCGGTAGGTGAGCAGGCGCATGCCTTCGAGTTCGATCCCGATGTTGGCGACCGCGAAGGCCACGGCCTGGCGATGGCTGATCGGCTCGCCGAAGGCGACGCGATCGTTGACGTAGGGAATCAGGTAATCGAGCACGGCCTGGCTCGTACCCACCGCGATCGCGCACCAGGCCAGGCGCGACAGCGCGATGCATTCGGCGTAGACCTCGGCCGCGCCCTGCGCGATCAGTGCCGTGGCCGGCAGCGTTACTTCGTCGAGGTGCAGCGTCGCCGTGGCGGCCGCGCGCAGGCCCATGGCCGGATCAGGCGAGGTGCTCAGCCCCCGGGCGCCGCTTTCGACGACGAACAGCGCAGGCTTGCCCTCGAGCATCGCGGCGACGATGAACAATTCGGCGGTGGCCGCACGCGGCACCAAGGCCTTGGCGCCATCGACGACGAAGCCGCCGCCGGCATGGCGCGCCGTGGTCGACAGGCGCATCGGATCGAACAGCGGACGCGATTCAAGCACGGCGAGCGCGGCGACAGGCGCATGCTCGCCCGTGAACGCCGGCAGATAAGTGGACTGCTGATGCGCGTCACCCCACAACGACAGGGCCGTGCTGACCGCCGTCGGCGCCAGGCAGGCCACCGCGAGCCCCAGGTCGCCCTGCGCCAGCGCTTCGGCGACGAGCACGTTGCTCATCGCGGACCGCTCGCCGCCGGCACCACCGAAAGCTTCGGGCACGCCGAGCAGCGAGAGTCCGAGTTCGCGCGCCTGCTGCAACAGCTCCGCCTGCGCGCCGCCATCGTGATCGGCGGCCTGCGCCGCCGGCCTCAGCTGCTCGATGGCGAAGCTGCGCGCGGCTTCGCGCAGCATCTCCTGCTCATCGGTCGGCGTGAGATCGAACAGCTCGGGCCTGGCGGCCTTGTCGAGCCGCGCAGGCTGCAGCCGCTTCTGCGTGGCCTTGAACTGGCGCGCGGCGCCGGTGGCGACCGCGAAGCCGGTCTTGCTGGCGCGATACAGCAGTTTCTCGGTCGATTTGCGCAGGCCGAGCTGATCGATGACCGGCAGGCCGGCGACGAGGTTCAAGGCTCGCAGGCCGAGTCCTATGGGGTTGGGCATGATCGCGTCCTTGCGTGTGGCGCGCGGCAGATGTCAGCGCGCGGCTTTCTTCCTGGCCGGTGCCGCGCCGGCCAGCAAGGCCTCGCGCGTGCGGTCGAGAAAGGTTTCGACCAGGGCGATGAACTTGCCCTGGATGAACGGCGGTGCGGCCAGGCGATAGATCAGCGGCACTGGCACGTCGCGCAGCTCGCCCTTGACCTTGAAGCGAATCTCGCAGCCGTCGCTCTTGGGCACGATGCGAAAGGCCCCGGCGATATCGGCGTTGCCCTTGCCGGCAATGGGCTTCCATGCCACTTCGTTGCCGTCGGCGCTGCGCTGGTAATGCGCGGCGTAGCTGACGTCGTGCGCGATCTTGGCCAGGCGCGAGCCGATGGTCTGCAGCTCCCACAGATACTGATCGGGCCCGAGCCGGCTCAGTCGCTTGAGCTTGGGGAAGCGGCCGATGGTGGTTTCCAGATCGTCGAACAGGCTGCGCACCTGAGCGGCCGGCAAGGGCACGGCGACGCTGCGTTCGACTTCGATATTGACCTTCACCTGAGCCTCTCCACCTGCTGACGATGGAGCGCAGCCTCGCACGCACCCTTCGGCGCGGCTTTGGCTGCGCCACCACGCGCGTCTGCGGCGCGGTCAAAAACCCAGGCGTATGGACAGGCTCTGATCGCTTTGCTGCGGCGCAAGAAAAGCGTCGAGCGCGATGCCGCTCAGAGACGGATCGCGCCGCTGGCGATGCGCTCGAAAACCTCGGCCGTGAGCGGCACGTAAGCCTGGTTGTCGAGCAGGTATAGAGGATCGGATACCTGCTGCGGATCGAAGCCCTCGCGCTTCAGATCGACCTTGCGATGCTTGAAGGTCGAGGTCGTCTCCTGATCCTGCCGCAGGCGCAGGAACAGGGGCACGGCGTACTGCGGCAGGCGCGCGCGCAATTGCGCGGCCAGCGCGGCACCGTCGAAACGCCCGGCCTGCAGACTGATCGAGGCCATGCCGGCGCGACCGTCCATGCCTGGAATCTGCACGCCGTAAACCACCGCCTGCTCGACGCCGTCGACGGCGCCCAGCGCGCCTTCGACTTCGGTGGTGGCGACGTTCTCGCCTTTCCAGCGAAAGGTATCGCCCACGCGATCGACGAAGGCGATGTGCCAGCAGCCCTGATCGCGTACCAGATCGCCCGAGTTGAAATAGCAGTCGCCGTCGACGAAGACATTGCGCAGCAGCTTGCCCTCGCTGGCACGCGCGTCGGTGTAGCCGTCGAACGGCGTCTTCTTCGTCACCTCTCCGATGAGCAGGCCGATGCCGCCGGGCGCGACACGCTGGAGTCGGCCTTGCGCATCGCGCAGCGGCGCTTCGTTTTCGGCGTCGAACGCCACGATCGCGTAGGGCAGCGGACAGAATCCGGCCGTGCGCTTCATGCCCCAGGCATTGACGAAAGCGAGATTGGATTCGCTGGCGCCGTAGAACTCGACGATGCGATCGATACCGAAACGCTGCTGGAACTCGTCCCAGATTTCCGCACGCAGACCGTTGCCCACGATCACGCGCACGCGATGATCGCGATCGCCCTCGCCGGCGGGGCGATTGAGCAGATAGCGGCACAACTCGCCGATGTAGCAGAAACTCGACGCATCGCTGGCGCGGATGTCGTCCCAGAAACGCGAGGCGCTGAACTTGCGCCCCAGCGCAAAACCCGCGCCGGCCGCCAGCACCGTGCCCCAGGACACCGTGAGCGCGTTGTTGTGATACAGCGGCAGGCAGCAATACAGCACGTCGTCGGCGCGCAGGCGCACGGCCGACTCCGCCAGTCCAGCCATGCCGCGCAGCCAGCGGTAGTGCGTCATCACCGAGGCTTTCGGCAGGCCCGTGGTACCCGAGGTGAAGATGTAGAAGGCCGGCGACTTGAGGCTGATCGCGGCCGTCTCGATGAGGTTCTCGCCAGACGCCTGCCCGACGAGCGTGCGCAGCGGCAGATAGCCGTCGGGCGCGGCGGCATCGCCATCCCAGAATGCCATCGGCGCGCCTTGCGCCGGAGTCGGGAAACCCGTGCTGGCCAGCGCCTCGCGACATTCCGCGCCGAGGATCAGCGCGCGTGCCTGCGTGAGCTTGAGGCTGTGCGCGAGCACATCGCCACGCTGCTGATGATTGAGCATGCCGGCCACCGCGCCGAGCTTGAGCACGCCGGCCACATTGATCAGCACCTCGGCGCGATTCTCCATGAGAATCGCCACCGCATCACCGGCGGTGATGCCCTTGGACTGCAGCACGCGCGCCACGCGATTGGCGGCGGCGTTGAATTCCGCATAGCTCCAGCGGCGGCCTTCAAAGACCAGGGCCAGCGACTGCGGGCGCTTGCGCGCATGCGCTTCGATCAGCGCCGCGATAGATCCCTGCTTGTCGGGCTTGAGCGTGGCCAGTCGCCCCAGGCCGCGCAGCACCGTAGGCAGTTCGGGCAGCATGCGCAGCGCGCTGAGCGCCAGATCGCCGACGCGCACGCGATCGGTGGCGGGCTCGCTCATGCCGGTTTGCGCGCCGTGGAGACGGCCAGCGCCTCGTCGATGTAGTCGGCCACCTGCGCGAACTGCTCGGGCGACAGTCGCGGCAGCACCTGCTTGACCGCCATGCGGATGGTTTTGACGGTGCTGCGGATGCCCAGGTCGATGGCGCCGCGCGAGGCGATGCCGAGCTTGAAGGCTTCGGCCGGACGCGCGAAGTAATGCCGCATGGTGTGATCGGTCATCTCGCAGATCAGGTCACCCACCTCGTCGGACTGCGAGGGCTTGAGCTCGCCGCTGCGCAGGCGCTTGACGATGTCGACGGCGCGTGCGCCGAGCGCATCGGGAATCGGAGCAGAAAGATGGTATCGGGCAGCCATGGGAGTCCCAGTCGGTCGCAGCCAGCTTTGCGGATGGTAGAGCGCCCACGATGACGGACTAGCGCGAAGGCGACAACACGAACTGGCGAAGCGGCCACTGAAGAACACTGAAGAACCGCGCACTGCGGCCGATAGCCGGGCATAGGCCCATGCCCTGCCCGCCCGCCGCCGACCGATTCGCCATGTCGTCCCCGTCTCTCCACCATCGCCTGCTGCTGCCGTGAGCGTTGAAGCCGCCCAGCGCCGCACGACGTTTCGCGTACCGGTGCCCGACCCGCACTGGATCAGCGCCACCATCGTCGGCGAGGACGGATCGGCTGCGGGCGCGGTGCTGCTGGACCTGTCGCGCATGGGCATGGCCGCGCGTCTGAACGGCGATTTCGAGCTGCAGCGCGGGCTCAAGCTGCGCTGCCGCCTGGCCTTCGACGACACCACGGTGGACACCGAAGTCACCGTGCGCCACTGCAGGCACGATGAACGCGCCACGCGCGTGGGCATGGAATTCACCTCGCTGTCCGACCTGCACGACTCCATCATCAGCCGTGCGGTGTTCCGCCTGCAGCGCTATCTGCTGCGCCGCCAGCACGGCCGCGCCGGCCTGTTCAACTGACGCGGATCAGACCGCTTCGGCCGACAGCGCCGCGGCGCCGACATCGTCCAGGGCCGTGTCATCGCGGCCCAAGGCGCGCTGCAGGTGACCGGCGATGTGCCGCTCCAGCCACCAGTCCAGTCCACCGCGGGCACCACGTCCTATGAAGCCCACGTGCCCGCCCGCGCGCGCCACTTCCAGCGTCACGGCCGGCGCGAGCCGGTCGGCGCCGGGCATCATGCCGGCCGGCATGAAGGGGTCGTCCTGGGCCTGCACGATCAGCGTCGGCGTCGAGATCCGGCCCAGGATCGCGCCGCAGGAGGTGCGCTCGTAGTAATCGAGCGCATCCTCGAAGCCATTGAGCGGCGCGGTGAACGCGGCGTCGAAGTCGACGAAGCTCGTCGCCGCCAGCGCCGCGGCGACGTCGATGGCGTCGGGCAGCGGATAGGTCGCGTGCTTGCGTCGCACGATCGCACGCAGACCCGCCAGCAGGTGGCGCTGATAGACGCGGGCGAAACCCCGCTGCATGTGCTCGGCGCAATCGCGCAGGCTGAACGGCACGCTGGCCGCCACGGCCTGGCGCACGGGCGATTCGGCGCCCTCCTCGTACAGGGCACGCAGCAGCAGATTGCCCCCCAACGACCAGCCCACGGCGGCGATCGGCGTCGACGGCTCGCGTTGCCTAAGCTGTCGCCACAGCCAGCGCAGATCGCGCGTGTCACCGTGGTGATAGCTGCGCGCGAGGCGGTTGGGCTCGGCGCCACCGCCGCGCAACTGCAGCAGCGCCACCCGCCAGCCCAGCGCCTCGAGCCGGCCGGCGAGGCCGCGCAGGTATTTCGACTCGAAACCGCCGCCCAGCCCGTGGACCAGCGTGGCGATGGGCGCGCCGGCATGACGCTCGCCCACCCAGCCAACGTCGACGAAATCGCCATCGGGGGTTTCCAGTCGCTCGACCCGCAGCGTCAGCGCCGGCAGCGGCCGCAGGAAGGTCGGCGCGATGGTTTGCAGATGGGCGTGAGCGAGCAGCGGATGCGGGCGAAACGTGCTCGCCACGACGCGGCCATGCGCGTCGGCGGCAGCGAGGAGGTCGGCGGTCATGGCGCAAGGCTAACCAAAACAAAATGAAAAAGCCGGGGCTCGCGCCCCGGCTTTCGATCCTGCGAACCGGCCGCGACGACGCGGCCGGAACAAGCCGCCTCAGGCGGCCTTCTTGGTCGCAGCCTTGCGCGCGGTCTTGCGCGGCGCCTTCTTGGCGGCCGGCTTGGCGCTGCCGCCGAAGCTGGCCGACACGCTCTCGAAACCCGCCTTGACCACCTTGGCCACTTCGCCGCTGGTCTTGGAAACCAGGGTGACGGTGTCGTTGTAGGCCGAGATCACGAGCTCGCGGCCTTCGGGCAGGTATTCGATGGGCGATGCGGCGACGGCCTTGATGCCGGCGGTCTTGGCCTTGTCGAAGCTGGTCTGCACGGCCGCGAACAGGTCCTTGCTGGCACCGACCTGGGTCTTGACCAGGGTCTGCACGCCTTCGGCGACGATGCCGTTGGCCTTCTTGAGCGTGTCGACCGACAGGGTCACCACTTCCTGGCCCTTGGCGACGTAGGGTTCGACGCGGCCTTTCACATCGTTGACGATCGTCTGGACATCCATTTGCAGCTCTCCTTCATAGGCGTGGATTGCGAAAAGTCCTGCTCTTGTTGCACTGCAACAAGGCGATGGCCGCAGATTATTTTTGCAATGCAGCAAAGTCAAGCGAGCCGGACGACCGTTCGTCCGGTAGGATCGGAAGCCATGAACCAGGCCCTCATCGACCGGCTCAAGGCCAAGCTGTGGGAGGAACAGGTCGCGCTGACGCGCTCGCAGCGCCTGCTCGTGCGCCTGGGCCGCTATGTTTTCGCGGTGATCCGCGACATCGGCGAAGGCCAGCTGTCGATGCGCGCGGTGAGCCTGGTCTACACCACGCTGCTGTCGATCGTGCCGCTGCTGGCGCTGGGTTTTTCGGTGCTCAAGGCCCTCGGCGCGCACAACAGCCTGGAGCCCGTGCTGGTCGAGTTCCTGCGCCCGCTGGGTCCGCAATCGACCGAAATGGCGATCAAGGTGGTGTCCTTCGTCGAGAAGATCCAGGTCGGCCTGCTCGGCTCGGTGGGCGTGGCGCTGCTGTTCTACACCGCGATCTCGCTGATCCAGAAAGTGGAGTCGAGCTTCAACTTCATCTGGCGTATCGAGCGCGCAAGGCCCATCGCGCAGCGCATCGGTGAATACTTCGGCGTGCTCATGGTCGGCCCGGTACTGGTGTTCTGCGCGCTGGGTGCAACGGCCAGCATTCTCAACAGCGCGGTGGTCACGCGCATCGCGTCCATCGAGCCTTTCGGCGGGCTCATCTATTCGCTGACGCGGCTGATTCCCTACGTGATCATCGTTGGGCTTTTCAGCTTCATGTATCTGTTCCTGGTCAACACGCGCGTGCGCTGGCGCGCCGCCGTGGTCGGCGGACTCACGGCCGGCGTGCTGTGGCAGACCAGCAGCGTGGCCTTTGCATCCTTCGTCGCCAGCGC
>JALRLM010000230.1 GCA_023254435.1 Hydrocarboniphaga sp. | reverse complement strand
ACTACGTGCACCGCATCGGCCGCACCGGTCGTGCGGGTGCCGGCGGCGAGGCGATCTCGCTGGTTTCGGCCGACGAGCAGGATGAGCTCAAGCAGATTCGCAAGCTGCTCAAGAAGGAACTGCCGGGCTTCATGGTCGAAGGCTTCGAAATCGGCAGCAAGAGCCCGAATCCCGAGCCGGAAGAAGCTCCGCGTCCGCCCATGCAGCAGCGTCACGGTCAGCGTCGTGGCGGTGGCCAGGGCCAGGGCGGTCGTGGTCAGGGCCAAGGTGGCCGTGGCCAGGGCAACAGCCAGGGGCAGGGCAACAACGGGCGTGGTGGCCAGCCGCGCCAGGATGGCGGTCGCCGTCACGGCGGCGGTCAGCATCAGCCGCGCGCGCAGGCTCAGGATCGCGCTCAGCCGCAGCATCAGCCGAGCGCTGGCGACGACAGCCACGCTCCGGGTGAAGTCAACGGCAACCTGCTGTCGCATCGTCCTTCGCCGCCGCGCCAGGAACAGCGCCATGGTGGCGGCCGTCGCGACGGCCAGCGTCATCGTCCGAACGGCGGTGGCGGTCAGCCCGGTCAGCATCGCAACGGCGGTCACAACGGTCCGCGCCCGCAGCGCGACGGCGGTCCTCGCAGCGGCAACCGCGATGGCAATCGCGGCGGTGGACGCTAGTCGTCCCGGCGGGACGCGGTAAACGAATCGACCGGCTGATGCCGGTCGATTCGTTTGGAGCGGTCGAAAATACTCAGTCGATGCGATGCGGCGACAGGTCGCCGACGAACAGCAGCGTCTCTGCCGTCTGTCCGGGCATCACGATGCGCTCCTGCAAGCGCAGCCCCAGCTTCTCGACCACGCGAATCGAGCCGATGTTGTCGGGGGCGGTGATGGCCGCCAGGCTTTGCAGCTGGTGGCGGCGTACGCCGTCGTCGACGGCGGCCCGCGCCGCTTCGAAGGCATAACCCTGGCGCCAGTGTTCCGGTAGAAACGCAAAGCCGATGTCGATGTGCGGCAGTGTCGGTCGCTTGATGAGCCCGCAGAGGCCTATGACGTCGCCGCCGTCGCGCAAGGAGACGCGATAAAGACCGAAGCCGTTTTCGCGATAACTCGCCTGCGGCCCGTTGACGATGTAGGCGCGTGCATCGTCGAGCGTGCGAACCCCGCGGTCGCCGATGAAGCGCAGCCACGAGGGTTCGTTGAGCAGGCGCAGGATGAAGGCCGCGTCGCGCTCGGGCTCCAGCGGTGACAGCTGCAGGCGGGCTGTTTCGATCATCGGCGGGGTCTTGCGCTCAACTCATGGACGCGGCGAGCTGGGCATCGCTCGTCCGCGTGGCCATCACCTTGGGGCGGGCGTTGAAGCGATCGATGTAGGCCTGCAGCAAGGGCGTGGCCGGCACGATGCCGAACCCGATCATCCAGGTCAGCGCGGCGCCCCACAGCACATCGGCGACCGTGTATCGATCGCCCAGTATCCAGTCGCCGCGCTCCAGCTGCGCCGTCAGCGTGCCGAACATGGTGTCGAAGTCGCCGTAGGGATTCATGCCGGCCGGCGCGGGTTCGCGCTTCATGTAGCGATCGATGATGGCGGGTTCGAAGCAGGAGCCGTAGAACGCCAGCCAGCGCAGGTAGGCCCCGCGCAACGGGTCGCCCATCTGTGGGGCCAGCCCGCGATCGGCGTAGAGGTCGCCCAGGTACAGGTAGACCGCGCTCTGCTCGGTGACGACAGCCTCGCCATGACGAATGGCCGGTACCTTGCCCATCGGATTGATCGCCAGGAAAGCCGGTTCGCGCTGCTGATTCTTCTGCAGGTCGAGCACGTGCAGATCGAAGTCGGCGTCGAGCTCGTTGAGCAGGATGTGCACGCCGGCGGCGCGACTGCGCGGCGAATGGAAGAGGGTGACGTGGCGATCGGTGGACATGGGCCGGAGCTCCCGCTGAGGTGCTGCGAGCCTCGCACAAATCGTGAGGCCGGACGTGATGCGCGATCAGGCCGCCGGCGTGCGCAGGTCGGCGGTTACTTGGCCGACGTGCCGCAATTCGTCCTCGTGCCCGGCATCGCGAAAGTCTTCGGCCAGGCCGGCGTCGTACCAGTCGCGCATCGCCGGCAGGGCCAGCAGCATTCGGGCATACGCCATGGCGCCGAGCTGCAGGCCGTAGGTCTGGATGCGAAACGCCACGGGTGCAAAAAACGCATCGACGGCGGTGAAGGCCGGGCCGGCCAGGAACGGCCCGCCGTGACGCTGCAGGCCTTCGCTCCAAAGCTCGTCGATGCGCGCCACGTCCTGGAGCAGCGCATCGCTGCGCTCGTGCAGCTCGACGCGAACGCCGACGTTCATGCTGCAGACGTTGCGCAGCGTGCCGAAGCCCGAATGCATTTCGGCCGATGCACAGCGCGCCCAGGCGCGCGCGGCCGCATCGGCGGGCCAGACGCCGGCGTGGCGCTCGGCCAGGTACTCGACGATGGCCAGCGAGTCCCAGACCACGGTGCCGCCGTCGACGAGGCAGGGCACCTTGCCCGTGGGCGAGAAGCGGCGGAAGTCGCTCCAGTTACCGTTATCCGAGAACGGCACCAGCTGTTCGTTAAAGCCGATGCCGAGCTGGCGCAGCAGCAGCCAGGGGCGTAGCGACCACGAGGAGTAGTTCTTGTTGGCGATGAACAGTTCGTACATGGGACGGTGCGCGGCGACGCTCGCGGTGGGCGGATGCGCAGTATCGCTCAAGCCGACCAAGGGTTCGGCGAAGGTCGCCGGAGCGAGCCACGCGACTCAGTGACGGCGGCTCACCGGCGTCCACAACGGCGAATCGCGTTGCACGGGCTCGCTGGCGGAGCTGGCCAGGACACGTTCCGAGGCCATGCAGCAGGCCGCGTAGAGCGAGCCCCAGCACAGACCGGAGATGGCGTACTGCAGCAGCACGATGCCGCCGGGCTGGCCGACATTGCTGGCGTAGCCTGCGACGCTGATAGCGAAGATCAGGCTGCCGCAAATGGCACCGGCGACCGAGAAAGCCGCCAGGCTGCTGCGGAAGGTCAGGCGCAGCAGCAGATGGCCCAGCACGAAGGTGATGAGGCAACCCACGGTCATCAGCAGACCGGCGGCAGGCACCAGCACGAGTCGGCCCAGTTCGACCGGCCCCAGCATCATCGAGCTGGCGAAGAACCAGATTTCGGCGGCCGTGAAGCAGAGCAAGATCGTCAGCAGCAGTTTCTTCAAGCGATGATCCCACCGCGCAACAGAGCGGGGCCGATAGCAGGGCGACGCGCTGGCGAGCGAGTCTGCGACTCGTGGCTGGAGCGTCGATTCGCGCTCAGTCTGAGCCAAGCTTCCGGTGCCGCCAATGTGGGCGACCGCAGTAGACGGCGCGTCGTGTTGTAAGAAAACGGCGGCAGACGGATGGACGATCGACCGTCCCGAGCCAACAAAAAGCCCGGCTCGAAGATCGAGCCGGGCCCTTG
>JALRLM010000499.1 GCA_023254435.1 Hydrocarboniphaga sp. | reverse complement strand
CGAGACGCTCGGGCAGTCTCGCCGTTCCGATGGTCAAGGCGCTCACGGCCGAGATGAGGTTTAGCGCCGAGGCCGCGCGCCACGTGCACTGGGACACGACCTGCCAGGACGCCATCGAGCGGCTGTCCAGGCTCGCCATCGCGCAGCGCCAGCAGCTGCGCACGCTGCTGGCCGAGGACGCCAAACTCGCTCCGCTGCTGAGCGCAGCGCAACTCGACGCGCGGTTTGACCCGGCCGACGCGCTGGACGTGACGGCCACTTTCATCGACCGCATGCTGACCACCGCGTGCGGCTGATCGCAACCAAGGAACTCTTGCATGGCATTGATCGAAGTCAACGGACACCGCTGCCGCTACCAGCTCGATGGCGCCGACGGCGCGCCGACGCTGGTGTTGTCGAACTCGCTGGGCACGACGCTGGAAATGTGGGACGCCAACATTCCCGCGCTGACCGGCGCCGGCCTGCGCGTGCTGCGCTACGACACGCGCGGCCACGGCGAATCACAGATCACCGCGCCGGGCGCCAACGGCGGCTACGACGTGGCGCTGCTGGGCCAGGACGTGCTGGCGCTGACCGAGGCCCTGGGCCTGATCCAGTTCTCGTACTGCGGCCTGTCGATGGGCGGTCTGATCGGCCAGTGGCTGGGCGTGAACGCCGGGCTGCGGCTGCACAAGCTCGTCATCTGCAACACCGCCGCCAGGATCGGCAACGCAGACGGCTGGAACGCGCGCATCGCCAGCGTGACCGCCAGCGGCATGGCCGAGACCGCGGCCGGCGCCATCGGCCGCTGGTTCACGCCCGAGTTCGCCGCCGCCGAAGCCGCGCAGGTCGAAGTCGTGCGCCAGCAGCTGCTGGGCTGCGATCCCTACGGCTACGCGCACAACTGCGCGGCCGTGCGCGATGCCGACTTTCGCGCGCAGCTGGCGCAGATCCGGCAGCCGCTGCTGTTCGTCACCGGCACGAAAGACCCCGTCACCACGGTCGCCGACGCCGAGCCCGTGGTCGCCGGCGTTGCCGACGGCCGTCTGGTGGCGCTGGAAGCGGCGCATCTGTCCAACATCGGGGCGCGCGCCGCCTTCGACGCCGCCGTGACCGGCTTTCTGAGGGGCTGAGATGGACGACCAGCAACGCTACGACGCCGGCATGCAGGTGCGCCGCGCGGTGCCGGGCGATGCCCATGTCGATCGCTCGCTGCAGAAGCTCAGCCCGCTCAACAAGGGCTTTCAGGCCGGCGTCTACTGCGGCGTGCCGGCGGCCAACCACGCCCACCACATCGCCGAAGAAGTCTTCGCCGAGCGGAACCGCCAGGACCAGGCCACCAAGACCTAAGACTTTGGTCTGCGCGCCCGCGTCCCCGCCATCCGGGGCCGCAGGCACCGCTACAATCGCCGCTTCCCGGCGCCCCTCGCGATCGACCGCGACGCGGGCGTCCTGGCCGCCCAGCGCGGCCCGCAAGGAGCGCGCATAACGCATGATTGCCGACCGTCCCGCCGCAAGTCCGGCCCCGACGCCCAGCGCCGACATCGTCGTCTTCGAACAGCGCGGCCCCGCACAGGGCCCGCGCGTGGCCTATGCCCGGCTCAACGCCGAGAAGTCGCTCAACGCCCTCAACCTGGCCATGGTCGAGGCGCTCGATGCCCAGCTCGACCGCTGGGCCGCCGACCCCGCCATCGCCTGCGTGGTGCTGCACGGCGCGGGCACCAAGGGTTTTTGCGCGGGCGGCGACGTGCGCGCCCTGCGCCTGGAGGCACTGGCGACGCCCGACGCCCTGCCCAACGCGGGAGGACTGCGCTTCTTCAGCCTCGAATACCGGCTCGATCACCGCATTCATCGCTACCCCAAGCCCATCCTGGTCTGGGGCGGCGGCGTGGTCATGGGCGGCGGGCTCGGCCTGATGGCCGGCGCCAGCCATCGCGTGGTGACGCCGACTTCCAAGGTGGCGATGCCCGAAATCAGCATCGGCCTGTTCCCCGACGTCGGCGGCAGCTGGTTCCTGTCGCGCATGCCGCAGCGCTGGGGCCGCTACGCCGCGATGACCGGCGCCGTGCTCAACGCGCACGACGCACTGGCTGCCGGCCTGGCCGACTACCTGCTGCGCGACGAGGACCGCGAGGCGCTGTTCGATGCGCTGCCGCGACTCGACTGGAGCGGCGACGCCGCGGCCGACCGCGCCCGCCTGGCCTACGCGCTGCAGCCCTACTGCGCCGCCGCGCGCGGCCTGCTGCCGGAATCGAACCTGCTCAAGCACTCGGCGACCATCGCCGAAGCCGTCGAGGGCAGCTTCGCCCGCGCCTGTGCGCAGCTGCTCGCCTACGACGGCGACGATGCCTGGCTGGCGCGCAATGCGCAGACGCTGCGCGCCGGCTCGCCGTCCACGGCGGCGCTGAGCTGGGAAGCACAGCAGCGCGCCGAATCGATGACCCTGCCCGAAGTCCTGCGCATGGAGCTGGGCATGGCCCTGCACTGCATGGCGCGGCCCGACTTCGCCGAAGGCGTGCGCGCGCTGCTCGTCGACAAGGATCACCGGCCGTCGTGGCATCCGGAGACGGTGGAGGCTATCGACGCCGCCTGGCTGGACGGCTACTTCGCGCCCCTGTTCGAGACCACCGCGCATCCGCTGGCCGATCTCGACTGAGTCTTGTCGAGCATTCTGCGCAAGGCCGGCGCCGAAAACGCCATACGCTTCCGACCACCGGCCTCATCGTCTCCGGCTCTTCATGCGATGATGCCGCCAGCGTTCAGGGCCCCCGCCCTGCATCGCAAGCGTCACGGACGACGTTTCTCTCCTGCACCGCCCCGGGCCACTCGCCGGGAAGCGGCAAGGGCTTACATCTGTACCGCCGTCGGCGCCTTATGGCAGCGGAAATGCCCCTGTAGCGTTCCACGAACATCAGAGAACCCTCATGGACGGCATTACCCACGAATTTGCCTTCAGTCATCGCAAAGTGAACTTCCGCATCGTTTCCATTCACACCCCCGACGGTCTTTGGGACGCCAAGCTGAGCTTCGACAACGGCCAATGGAGCGTCGAAAGCCTGGGCCAGCTCTTCAATACCGAAGACGAAGCCGTCTCCTGGGCCAGGCAGTTCGCGATGGACATGCTCGGCTGACAAGCCGGACGCCGCACGTTCGGCAGTGCGGATGAATTCGTCATCGCTGCCACGTCATGATGGCGGTCCCGCCGGAACCGCTCGCCCACACCCGATGCCCGCCACGACGAACGTCGCTTTTTCGGAAGCCCTGCGCGTCTGGCTCAGGATCGGCCTGATCAGCTTCGGCGGCCCGGCCGGGCAGATCGCGCTGATGCATCGCCTGCTCGTGGAAGAGCGTCGCTGGATCAGCGAATCGCGTTTCCTGCACGCCCTCAACTACTGCATGTTGCTGCCGGGCCCCGAAGCCCAGCAGCTCGCCACCTACGTCGGATGGCTGTTGAACGGAACGCGCGGCGGCATCGCGGCGGGCGTGCTGTTCGTGCTGCCGGGCTGGCTGCTGATGCTGGGCATCTCCATTGTCTACGTGCTCTATGGCGATCTGCACTGGGTGCAGGGCCTGCTGTTCGGCCTGCAGGCGGCGACGTTGGCCATCGTCGTCGACGCCGTCCGGCGCGTCGGCCGCAAGGCACTCGGGCATCGCGCGTTGTACGCCATCGCCGCGGCCGCCTTCGTCGCCATCTTTCTGCTGCGGCTGCCGTTTCCGCTGATCGTGCTGGCCGCCGCCGTCGTCGGCCTGCTGATGCACCGGCGCTTTCCGGCGATTTTCGGTAGCGGACCGCCCGACGCCGACACCGGCATCGACGTCGTCGCGCCCGCGCCGGGCTGGACCCTGCGCGTGTTGCTGTCGGGCGTGCTGTTGTGGGGCGCGCCCTTGCTGCTCATGGCGCTCGCGCTCGGCGCCCAGCACGTCTACACGCAGCAGGCGCTGTTCTTCAGCAAGATGGCGCTGGTCACGTTCGGCGGGGCCTACGCGGTGATGGCCTACATGACGCAGCAGGCCGTGGAGCGCTACGGCTGGCTGACACCGGCCGAGATGGTGCAAGGCCTGGCGCTGGCCGAGACCACGCCGGGCCCGCTGATCCTCGTGCTGAGCTACGTCGGCTTCCTGGGCGCCTGGCGCGACCCCGGCGCGCTCACGCCGCTGACGGCGGGCGTGCTGGGCTCGGCGATCTCCACCTGGGTCAGCTTCGTGCCCTGCTTCCTGTGGATCTTCCTGGGCGCACCGCACATCGAACGCCTGCGCGGCCATGCGCAACTCAACGCCGCGCTGAGCGCGATCACCGCGGCCGTGGTCGGCGTGATCCTGAACCTGTCGATCTGGTTTGCCCTGCACGTGCTGTTCGCCCAGGTGGATCAGTACACGGTCGCGGGCCTGCACTGGCCGCTGCCGCGTTGGGCGTCGATCGACTGGGCCGCGCTGCTGCTGAGCGTGGCGGCGGCGGTGGCCTTGCTGCAGTTCCGGCTCCGGCTGTTGCCGACCCTGGCGGTATGCGCCGTCGCCGGCATGCTCCTCAAGGCCTGAGCCGGCGGCGCGCTTCAGCGGCCGCCGCGCACGCGCTCCAGCACCGATCCTCGCGTAGACGCCAGAAACGAAAAAGCCCCGGAATTGCGGGGCTTTGTAAGCGTCAACGGGCGACTATTGACTATGTTTTGGTGGATGGTACAGGGATCGAACCTGTGGCCCCCGCCGTGTGAAGGCGATGCTCTACCGCTGAGCTAACCATCCGGGGGCGCGAATCATAGTGCCCTCGATGGGGAGCGTCAACGCTGGCGACGTGCGCGAAAAAAACCGCGCAGCTGTTCGGCGGCTTCGGCCTCGAGCAGGCCTCCGCTCCATTCCACGCGATGGTTGAGCCGCGGATTGGCGATGAGGTCGTAGACCGAATGCACGGCGCCGGCCTTGGGGTCGGGTGCGGCATAGACCAGGCGACCGACACGGGCGTGGATGATGGCGCCGGCGCACATGGCGCAGGGCTCCAGCGTGACGTAGAGCGTGGTGCCCGGCAGGCGATAGTTGCCCAGCCGCTGTCCCGCCTCGCGCAGGGCGACCATCTCGGCGTGCGCGCTGGGGTCGTGCAGGCCGATGGGCTGGTTCCAGCCCAGCCCAAGCGCTTCGCCATCGCGCACCAGCACCGCGCCCACCGGCACTTCGCCCTGGGCGGCGGCACGGTCGGCCAGCGCCATTGCCTGGCGCATCCAGTGTTCGTCGTCGGGGGTGAAAACGGCGGGCGGGTCTTGCAAGGCGCGGGTCCGTTAGGCGTGCGGCGTGGGCGACCGTTGCGGGCGGCGGCGCGCGTCATTCTAGTTCACCGCGAGCAGCGGTCGCGCCGGCGCGCGAATGCCCATATTCGACTTTGGGCGCAAGACTCCAAAGATCGATCGCGATTCGTCTACGATCGCGCTCCATCCCGGAAGCTCGCAATCCCATACCCACGGCCCTGCAGCGCCCAATCGCGGCAAGGCACGTACAGGCAGGAGCATTCCCTAATCGTGTGTCGAGGAGCTTTGACAATGAAACTCTGGAAACCCCTGGCGGTACTGTCCCTGGCCCTGTGCAGCAGCCCGATCCTGGCGGCCGAATGCGCCACCGAGATCGAGGCCAACGACATGATGCAGTTCAGCAAGGCCAGCATCGACGTGCCGGCGTCCTGCAAGCAGTACAAGGTGACGCTGAAGCACACGGGCAAGATGCCCAAGGCCAGCATGGGCCATAACTGGGTGCTGACCGCGACGCCGGACTACGCGCCGGTGGCCAAGGACGGCATGAGCGCGAGCCTGGACACCAACTTCGTCAAGGCCGGCGACACGCGCGTGGTCGCGCACACCAAGGTCGTGGGCGGCGGCGAGTCGGATACGGTGACCATCGACACGGCCAAGCTGACCGCGCCGGAATACACCTATTTCTGCTCGTTCCCGGGCCACGCCATGATGATGAAGGGCACGCTCAAGCTGGCGAAGTAATCGTTAAGAAGCATTCGGGGGATCTTCGTCCCCTGCGGTGATCGAGCGGGGCGCTCCCAGGCGGGGCGCCCCGCTTTTTTGTGGCCTGCGTCTCTGCGGCGGGCTTGCGTCAGAATTGAGAATGACTATCATTCGCTGGATATTCCAGCTTTCTCGAACGCGTCCCGATGCCCGCCGTCACCACCGATCCCGAGCCGACGGACACGCCCGCCGACTGGCGACAGCTGCGCAAGCTCGTACAGCGCGAGGTCGGCTGCGAAAGCACGGCGGCCGACGCGGTGCAGGAGGCCTACCTGCGCTGGTTCGCCAAGCCCGATCGCGCCGCCGTGGGCAATCCGGGCGGTTATCTGTACCAGGCGGCACTCAACATCGCGCGCAATCTGCGGCTGCGCAGCGGCCGGGAGGAATCCGCACTGCGCTCGCTCACCGAATCGCCTGCCGCGCCGACGCACGAGGAACGCTGCCCCGAGCGCATCTGCGCCGATCGCCAGAAACTCGGCCGCGTCATGCAGGCCATCGACGCCTTGCCAGCGCGCTGCCGCGAAGTGTTCGTGCTGTATCGCTTCCACGATCTCGATCAGGGCGAAATCGCCAGCCGCCTGGGCATTTCGCGCAACATGGTCGAGCGCCACATGATGCGGGCCATGCGCGACTGTCGCGCCGCGCTGCACGACGAGCGCTGAGGCCGACATGAGCACCACCGAACGGCTCGAATCCGCCCACCACGACCGCATCGACGACGACGCGCTGCGCTGGTTCATGGCCCTGCGCGAGAAGCAGCCGGCCGATGCGGCCGGCCTGCGCGACGAATTCCAGGCCTGGCTGCGCGCCAGCCCCGATCACGCACTGGCCTACGCGCGCTGCGAAGCCGACTGGAACGCCATCGCCGCGCTCGCGGAGGTCTTCCAGCCGGCGTCCGGCGCTACGGCCGGGTCGCAGGCCCGCCCGCGTCGATCGCGTGCGCGACGCTGGCCGCTGGCCCTCGCGGCCAGCCTGGCGCTGGCTGTCGGTGCCGGCTGGCTGCTGCAACAGCACGCGACCTCGCGCCCGAGCGACGAGCAACAGGTGCTCACCGACGCCAGCGCCG
>JALRLM010000162.1 GCA_023254435.1 Hydrocarboniphaga sp. | reverse complement strand
GCCGGTGCGTGTGGCCGTGGATCAAGCGATCGACCTCGTAGCGGCGAAACCAGTCGTGCACGGCGTCGGCGTTGACGTCCATGATCGCCATCGGCTTGTCGCGCTTGGCCTGGCGGCTGCTGTCGCGGGCCCCGCCGGCGATACGCTGCTTGAGCCGCAGCGGCAGCGAGCGGAACAGGCCTTGCACCCAGGGCTTGTGCACCCAGCGACGCCAGCGTTGATAGCCCACGTCGTCCGTGCACAGCAGATCACCATGCGTCAGCAGCGTACGCTGGCCCTGGATGACGCGGACCTCGGGGTCGCCCAGCAGCGTGGCGCCGCTGGCCTGCTCGAATTCGGAGGCGAGCAGAAAGTCGCGATTGCCATGCTGCACGAACACGGCCACACCGCGATCGCGCAGTGCGCGCAGTGCGGCGATCTCGGTAGCGTATTCGCGCAGGCCGACATCGTCTCCGATCCAGGCTTCGAACAGGTCGCCCAGCAGATAGACCTCGGCTGCGTTCGTCGCCGGACCTTGCAGGAAGCGCAGGAACATCTCGCGCAGCGGCGAGGCCTGCGCCGGCAGATGCAGGTCGGACAGCAGCAGCGTGCTCATCGCTTGCGTTCGCGAGAGCCGCCCAGCGCCCATAACAGCAAGGCCACCGGCTCCATGAAGAAGCCGATGGCGAGGAAACGGTCCTGGTCGAGCGCCATCGCGGTCACATAACAGCCCAGCGCCGTGCAGAACACGACGGCCGCGAGCGTTCGCAAATGGCGCCGCAAGACGGGCCGACGGCTTTGCGAACGGCTGTGCGGCCGCCGGGGCTCAGATGAGCTTGGCCGAGGTGATGACGACCGGCGTCACCGGCACGTCACGGCCGAAGGGACGGATCGCGCCCGTGGGCGTCTCGGCGATCTTGTCGACCACGTCGAGGCCTTCGGTCACGTTGCCGAACACGGCATAGCCCCAGCCGTCCTGTCCCGGGTAGTCGAGGAAGTCGTTGTCGCCGTGGTTGATGAAGAACTGCGAGCTGGCCGAGTGCGGGTCGCTGGTGCGCGCCATGGCGATGCTGCCGCGCTTGTTCTTGAGGCCGTTCTTGGCTTCGTTCTCGATCGGCGCGCGGGTCGCCTTCTGGTTGTACTTCTCGTCGTAGCCACCGCCCTGGATCATGAAACCGCGAATCACACGGTGGAAGACCAGGCCGTCGAAGTGGCCGGCATTCACATAGGCGACGAAGTTGGCGACGGTCTTGGGGGCCTTGGCGGCGTCGAGCTGCAGCGTGATGGCGCCCAACGTGGTTTCGAGGCGGACGGCGACGGACGTGGTGGCTTCGGTCATGGTTTTGTTCACTTATGGGGTGTCGTGGAGCGCTCGTGTCTCGAGCGCGAAACGGGATTATCCCGCGACACGTGCCCGGCTGGAACCCTGAGCCTGTTGATCAGGCCGCCGGAGAGGCCTAGACCAGTCCCCGCGGCGCCAGCAGGGACAGCGCCGCGCAGGCGGCCATGAACAGCCAGGGCAGCACATCGCCCAGGCCGAAGGGCGGCTGGCGCACCGGCGGCAGCGCCTGCAGGCCGTAGACGGCCATCGCCATGTCATCGTCGGTCAGGGGCGCCCGCCGACCGGAAACATCGCCTGCGATCGCAGCGCGCCGGCGCGGGCCGGCTTCGGCGAAAGCCTGCGATTCGGTGGTGGGGACGGTCTGGCTGCTCATGGTGTCCTGGACGTCGTTCACACCGATCCGCAGCGTGCCACGCGGTCGGCGCTTCTTA
This sequence comes from Hydrocarboniphaga sp., assembly GCA_023254435.1. Classification (GTDB taxonomy): domain Bacteria; phylum Pseudomonadota; class Gammaproteobacteria; order Nevskiales; family Nevskiaceae; genus Hydrocarboniphaga. Next base: position 1,698 of record JALRLM010000162.1, on the reverse strand, counting down.
ACGGCTTATCGTTCGGCTCTCCCCGAACTTGAGCGGGCATTGTCGCCGCGCCCAGCTGAATCTTCGATGGCACGCGTTCAGGCGATCGGCGTCGCGACTCTAGGGCTTGGACAGCACGCTGAGCTTCTTGATGATCACCGGCGTCTGCGGCACGTCGGTGGGGTATTCGCCGCCCGATCCGGTCGGGACATAGCTAATGTTGTCGACCACGTCCATGCCCTCGGTAACGCGGCCGAACACCGTGTACCCCCAGCCGTCGAAGCTCGGCCTGTCGAGATTGATGTTGTCGACTACGTTGATGAAGAACTCGCTGGTCGCCGAGTGCGGAAAGCTGGTGCGCGCCATGGCGATGGTGCCGCGCTGGTTGTGCAGGCCGTTCGCCGACTCGTTCTTGATCGAGGGCTTCTCCTTGCGGCGCTTGAACTGCGTGTCGACGCCCCCGCCCTGGATCATGAAGAACGGGATCACGCGGTGAAAGATCAGGCCGTCGTAGAAGCCGCTCTCGGCATAGCCCACGAAATTGGCGACCGACAGCGGTGCCTTGTCGGGATACAGCTCGAGCAGGATGTTGCCCATGCTGGTTTCCATGCGCAGCTTGACCACGCGCGGCGCCGCCGGCGCAGCACCCGCAGGGGCGGCCGGGGCCTGCGCCCAGGCGGCGGGCAGGGCCAGCGTGGCCAGCAACAGCATCGACAGCAGGCGGCGACAGGCCGTCATCGTGATCTCCCTTGTGTTGTCGTAGTGAATCGGCGGTATCCGTCGTGGCCGGCTCAGGCGGCCAGCTCGTCGTTTCCGCGATGAGGCTGTCGCGCCTGCTCGATGGCCTGATGCAGCACCTCGATGCCGGCTCCGGCGCGATGCGCCCGTTCCGACAGCCAGCGGCGGAACGCGCGCCCGCCGGGCTGCCCGCGATAGATGCCCAGCAGATGCCGCGTGATGCGCGCCAGCGGCGTGCCCTGGGCCAGCTCGCGCTCGACGTAGGCGTCGTAGCGCGCCAGCACCTGCTCGCGGCCGGGCAGTTCGCCTTCGCCGCCGAACAGTGCGCGGTCCATGGCGGCCAGCGCATACGGATTCTCGTAGGCCTCGCGACCGATCATCACGCCGTCGACGTGGCGCAGATGCTCCAGGCACTGCTCGACGCTGCGGATGCCGCCGTTGATGGCGATGGTGAGCTGCGGAAATTCCTGCTTGAGCCGGTAGACCAGATCGTAGGTCAGCGGCGGAATCTCGCGGTTCTCGCGCGGAGACAGTCCCTGCAACCAGGCCTTGCGCGCATGCACGATGAACACCTCGCAGCCGGCCGCCGCCACGGTCTCGACGAAGTGCCGCATGAAGGCATAGTCCTCGCTGTGATCCACGCCGACGCGATGCTTGACGGTGACGGGCAGGTCGGTCGCGGACTTCATCGCCTTGACGCTGGCGGCGACGCGCTGTGGGTCCAGCATCAGGCAGGCGCCGAAGCTGCCTTCCTGCACGCGGTCGGACGGGCAGCCGCAATTGAGGTTGACCTCGTCGTACTGCCACTGCTGAGCCAGCTCGGCGCAGCGCGCCAGCGCCTCGGGCTGGGAGCCACCCAGCTGCAGTGCGACGGGATGTTCGCCGGCGTCGAAGCGCAGATGGCGCGGCACGTCGCCGTGCAGCAGCGCAGCCGTGGTCACCATCGCGGTGTAGAGCAGCGCGTTGGGCGTGAGCAGGCGA
>JALRLM010000151.1 GCA_023254435.1 Hydrocarboniphaga sp. | reverse complement strand
CCAGCGCCACGGCCAGGCCTTCGAGGATGTGGGCGCGTTCGCGCGCCTTGCGCAGCAGGTAGCGCGTGCGGCGCGTCACCACTTCGCGGCGATGGCGCACGAAGATTTCGAGCAGCGACTTGAGCGACAGCGTCTTGGGCTGGCCGCCGTCGAGCGCGACCATGTTGATGCCGAAGGTCACCTGCAGCTGCGTCTGCTGGAACAGGTTGTTGAGCACCACGTCGGCGTTCTCGCCGCGCTTGAGCTCGATGTAGACGCGCATGCCGTCCTTGTCGGACTCGTCGCGAATCTCGCTGATGCCCTCGACCTTCTTTTCCTTGACCAGCTCGGCGACGCGCTCCTGCAGGCGCGCCTTGTTCACCTGGTAGGGCAGCTCGGTGACGATGATGGCCTGCTTGTCGTTGCCCACCGTCTCGAAGTGCGTGCGCGCACGGATCACGATGCGGCCACGGCCCGTGGCGTAGGCGTCGGCCAGGCCATGGGCGTCGAGGATCAGGCCGGCGGTCGGAAAGTCCGGCGCCGGGATGTGCTGCATGAGGCCGACGATGTCGATCTCGGGGTTGTCGATCAGCGCCACGCAGCCGTCGATGACCTCACCGAGGTTGTGCGGCGGAATGTTGGTGGCCAGGCCTACCGCGATGCCCGCACTGCCGTTGACCAGCAGCTGCGGCACACGCGTGGGCAGCACGACGGGCTCTTCGTCCTTCTCGTCGTAGTTGGGGACGAAGTCGACGGTCTCGGAGTCGATGTCGGCCAGCATCTCCGAGGTCAGGCGCGCCATGCGGCACTCGGTGTAGCGCATGGCCGCCGCCGGATCGCCATCCACCGAACCGAAATTGCCCTGACCGTCGACCAGCACGTGGCGCATCGAGAAGTTCTGCGCCATACGCACCAGCGCGTCATAGGCCGCGGAATCGCCGTGCGGGTGGTACTTGCCGATGACGTCGCCGACCACGCGCGCGCACTTGATGTACGGGCGATTCCAGACGTTGTTGAGCTGGCTCATCGCGTAGAGGATGCGGCGATGCACCGGCTTGAGGCCGTCCCGCGCGTCGGGCAGCGCGCGGCCCACGATCACGCTCATGGCGTAATCGAGGTAGCTGCGCCGCATCTCGTCTTCGAGATTGACGGAGAGGACTTCCTTGGCGAATTCGGTCATAAGCAGGCTCGACGGCACCGGCCTGGAGGGGTCGCAGGCGCCGCGCGGATGGCAAGGGGAGAATGATTAATATCCGCTAAATTGTAACACGGGGACCATCGGCGGATCGCAGCAGGCGATCTGGGTCGGGAATTGCTTGCCCAGCCTGACGCCCCCGTCAGATGACCGACTCCATCCCGTGATGAAAGCCTCGCTCCCCGCCCTCGCCGCGCTGTCCCTGAGCCTGCTGGGCGCCTGCGCCGGCCAAGCTCCCAGCGCCCCGCTCAATGCCCGGCCGGTGCCGGCGGATCGCCTGTTGTTCAACCAGCCGGCCACGGCCGACGGCGCCACGCTGGTGATGGTGCGCGAGGACGGCCCCGATCCCTCGCCCTGCCTGATGATGGTCAGCGTCGGCAGCGCCCTGGCCGCGCTGATCGCCCCCGGCGAGGCCGTGGAACTGCATCTGCCGGCCGGCAAGCAGCAGATCAAGCTCGGCCGCACGGGCAGCGAAAGCTGCGACAAGGACAAGAATTTCGGCTCGACCATGAGCGGCCGCTTCGCCCCCGGCGAAGTGCAGCAGGTCAGCGTGCAGATCACGCGCAGCACCATCGACGTGCAGCCGCTCAAGCTCGCGCCGGTGATCGCGGCCGCCACGGCGGCGGCCGACGGCGCCGCGCCCGCCGCGCCGGAACCGGCGCCGCCCCCGGTACCGGCTGCAGCGGCCGTGCCGGTCGCGGAGCCGGTCATCGCCCCCGTCGCGGCCCCGGCCCCGCCGCCGGTGACCGCCCCCGTTGCAGCGCCGGTCGTGCCGACCGTCTCCGGCTATACCTGCACGCCGCTGCCGGCACCGGCCAGTGGTTTCACCTGCGTGCCGTCGGCCCCGGCGCAGTAGACGCCCCGGCCGGCAAAGACGACCCAAAGAAAAAGCCGCGCAGGACACTGCGCGGCTTTTTCTTTGGCAGCGGGCGGAGCCGATCGCTCAGGTCAGCGAAATGCCCTCGCGCTTGGCGATCGTGAAGATGTCCTTGTCGCCACGGCCCGACAGATTCACCACGATGTGCTGGTCGGCGCTCATACCGGGCGCCATCTTCTTGGCGTGCGCCAGCGCATGCGAGGACTCCAGCGCCGGGATGATGCCTTCGCGGCGTGCCAGTTCGTGGAAGGCGGCCAGCGCCTCGTCGTCGTTGATCGCCACGTATTCGGCGCGACCGCTGTCCTTGAGCCAGGAGTGCTCGGGCCCCACGCCCGGATAGTCCAGGCCGGCCGAGATCGAGTGCGTGCCCATGATCTGGCCGTTCTCGTCGGCCATGATGTAGGTGCGGTTGCCATGCAGCACGCCGGGCTTGCCGGCCGACAGCGGCGCCGCGTGACGCCCCGTTTCCACGCCATCGCCACCGGCCTCGACGCCGATCAGGCGCACGTGGGCGTGCGGAATGAACGGATGGAACAGGCCGATGGCATTCGATCCGCCCCCCACGCAGGCCACCAGCGCATCGGGCAGGCGGCCGATCTGCTCGGGTGCCTGGCGCAGCACTTCGCGGCCGACCACGGCGTTGAAGTCGCGCACCAGCATCGGATACGGATGCGGGCCGGCC
>JALRLM010000147.1 GCA_023254435.1 Hydrocarboniphaga sp. | reverse complement strand
GCCACGCTGGCCAGCGCCGCCTGCACAAGGGCGACGCCCTGAAGTTCGACTTTCGGCAACTGGTTGCCGGCGACGAGAGGCTGCGCGTGGTCGGCAACCTGCCGTACAACATTTCTACGCCGTTGATGTTCCACCTGCTGGAACAGTCGGACTGTATCGAAGACATGCACTTCATGCTGCAGAAGGAAGTGGTCGATCGCATGTGCGCCAGTGCCGACGACGATGCCTACGGCCGCCTCAGCGTGGCCCTGGCCGCGCGCGCCGAAGTCGTGCACCTGTTCGACGTCGGCCCCGGCGCCTTCCGCCCGCCGCCCAAGGTCGATTCGGCCGTGGTGCGACTGGTCCCGCGCAAGGCCGACTACGAAATCCTCGACTGGAAAACCTTCGATCGCGTGGTGACGGCGGCTTTCCTGCAGCGCCGCAAGACGCTCACCAACAGCCTGCGCGCCCTGCTCAGCAGCGACGAAATCCGCGGCGCCGGCATCGATCCGCAGTGGCGGGCGGAGCGTGTATCGCCGGCTCAGTTCGCGGCGCTGGCGAATCGAGTGGCCGAACGCGAAGCGCAGAGCACCGGACCGTAATCCAGCCGGTGGGTCCGCGCCTGCGCGGGCATGGCCCTCTGGCCTGCGGCTGATCGGCGGCAAAGCCGCGCAACTCCGCTTTCATTTCAGACGCACGGGCAAAAGCGGCGGGGCTCGATCCGCCCCACGGCTTGCGCGAAGCGCAGCGAGCCGCGCCGAAATCAGCCGGGCGCGCGTGCTCGATTCAACGCGCTGCCGCCAGCGGCCTCAGCCGCCGCAGTGCCGTGGCATCAAGCGCGCCGACCACACGCAGTTCGAGCCCCTGCTCTACCGCCAGACGCCGCAGGTCCTCAAGCTGTTCGCCGACTTCCTCGTCGCTGGCGATGGTCGACAGCTCGGCCGCGTCGAGCAACAGCACCGCCAGCGGCGGCAGTCCGCCGCGCAGCAGCGCTTCGACCAGCTTGCGCAGACCATCGGCCAGCGCGAGCCGGAAACCCGCCGAGCAGACGCGATAGAGATTGTCCTGCGCCTGCGCCCGCGCCTCGCGAAAACCCGCCGTGTCCGAGGCGATCAGCAGGCGCTGCGGCAGCAGGCCGACTCGCGTCGCGATGTCGAGTACGCGTGCGCCGAGTTCCGCGTGCTGCCAGTGCCAGCCCGCGATCGGCACGATCAGATCGCCTTCGTCTCCGATAGCGACGAGCGCTTCGGCTGCCGCACGCAGACGCCACAACTCGATCTCGGTGACGAAGCCCGAGCGGCTCGCATGCAGGATGGTTTCCTGTGCGTCGATGAGCCCGTACTGCGGATGGCGCCAGTCGAACGTAGCGAGCCGCGACAGGGCTCTGTCGGGCGCATCGGCGGCCACCACGGGCACCCAGCGCAGGTCGAACTGCCCCAGCGTCATCGCACTCTGCACGTCGCGATCGAGATCGATCTGGCGGCGGCGTTCGGGCGACAGCTCCACTTGATGCACGGTGCAGCGCGCACGGCCAGCCTGCTTGGAGCGATACATGGCCTCGTCGGCGTGGCGCAGCAGGGTATCGGCATCGCCTTCGTCGGCCGGGCACAGCGCCACGCCGACGCTCATCGTCACGTCGAGCCGATGCTCGCGCACCTGCATCGGCTTGCGGAATGCCTCGACGATCTTGCGCCCCAGCGCGGCCGCGTCTTCTTCCACGCGCAGGCCCGGCGCGACGATGACGAATTCGTCGCCGCCCAGGCGCGCCACGGTATCGCTGGCGCGCAGCAGGCCGCTGAGCCGTTCGGCCACCAGGCGCAGCACGGTATCGCCAACCTCGTGTCCGTAGCTGTCGTTGAACTGCTTGAAGTGATCCACGTCGAGATACAGCACGCCGAGCTGGCGATGGCTGCGCCGGGCGGCGAGGATGGCCTGCGTCAGCCGATCCTGCAGCGTGAGCCGGTTAGGCAAGCCGGTGAGCGCGTCGTAGTGCGCCAGATATTCCAGCCGCTGCTCGGCTTCCTCGCGCTCGGTGATGTCGACCGCGATGGCCATGAAAACGGGCGGATCTTCTTCGCGCGAGAAGTTGAGGCGCACTTCGACCGGATAGCGGCTGCCGTCGGCGCGACGATGCTGGCAGCGATAGGTGACGTGCTCGGTATCGCCGTTGCGCAGGCTGTCGAGATAGCCGCGAAACGTCGTGGCGTCGAGCTGCTCGCTGATGACCAGTGGCGTCATGTGCGTCATCTCGCTGGCGTGATAGCCCAGGTTGCGACGCGCACCGCGATTGATCTCGACGAAGCGCAGCGTCTGCGCATCGAAGATGTAGACCTCATCGGAGGCCGCATCGAGCAGGCGTCCGAGGCGCTGCGACAGGTTGTCGGAGCGCAGGCGCTCGGTGATGTCACGCACGATCACGAGCAGGCCCTGCGCATGATCGATGGTCATGTTCTGCACTACGAGCTCGACCGGGAACGTGGTCACGTCGCGGCGCCAGCCCGCCACCTTGGGTAAGCCCACCTTGAGTTCGGAACCGATGTAATCGGTCAGTCGCACCGACGGTGAGTTGAGGAAAGGCACCGGCATGAGCTTGGACACGGCGACGCCGTCGAGATCCTCCCAGGCATAACCGAACATGCGCAGCGCGCGCGCATTGGCGAAGCGGATCACGCCGGCCGGATCGGTGGTCAGCACGCCTTCGGTCAGATGATCGACCACGCTCTGCGAGATGCGCGCCTGGCGTCGCCACTGATCGAGGCGCTTCTCGCGATCGCTGATGTCGTGAAACACCATCATCGCGCCGTCGGCCGTGCCGTTGGGCCGGCGCAGCGGCTGCGCCATGACTTCGATGGCGCACTGCGTGCCGTCACGCGCACGCAGGCGCAGTTCGGTGGCCGGATACGGACGATCGTCGCGCATGCAGACTTCGGCCGGCGTCAGCATCGGCGAGTAACGGCTGTCGAGCGGGTGAAACACCGAGTAGACCAGCCGCCCACCGACGTCGGCGGCATTCCAGCCCGTGAGCTGCGCGGCGGTTTCGTTGAGATAGCGCACGCCGGCCTGCGCATCGACGACGATGAGGCCACGCTCGAACTGATCGAGCAGCGGCCCCAGCCGCTGTGGCATCTGATCGTGAAAGCGCTCATCGAGTTCGACGCCCGACAGGCCGCTGGGCTTGATCTCGGGCGCCAGGCGCTCGGCCCATTGCAGCGGATTGATGACGAAGCGGCGCCACGTGAAGATCGAGCCGATGCCGGTGATCGCCGCCAGCAGAAACGCGATCACGCCCGACCAGGCCAGATGCAGCACGGCCTTGTCGTTGACCTCGCCGGCCACGCCGGGCGCGATGACGAAATGCGCCTCAGCCGACATCGGCGCTCCGTCGACATCGGTCTGCACCTGCAGCGGCACTTCCTGGAATCGCCCGGTCCAGCGATAGGCCCAGAGCCGCAACGAACGGATCAGCGCTTCGGGCAACCCGGGAATCACCCACTGCTCGTAACGGCCGGCGTAAGCGATGACTTCGCCCTTGGCATCGGCGACGGAGACGTAGACCAGCCCCAGGTCGGGCCTGGAGACGAGCTGGCGGATCGAGCCTTGCAGCGTCTCGGGCTGGCCGGCCGCGAGTGCATCGCTGAGATGCTGCTGAATCACGCGCTCGGCGCTGGCGCTGCGCTCGGCCACCGCGAGCGACTCGGCCGAGCTCAGTTGCCACAGACCGAACACGGCCATGCCGGCAGCCGACAGGCTGATCGCGAGAGAAGCGAGCCACCACGGACCGGTGCGTCTGGGCATTCCGCGAGTATCGCTTAAACGCGCCAGCGACGAGACCGGCGAGAATCGACGCCGGTTGTCATCCGGCGACGGCTACACACAGATCAGCGGCTGCCGCCTCCACCCTCGACGAAGCTCTCGCGATCGAAGGTTTCGGGAATCGCGTGCGAGAAGCTCTTCACGTAGCGCGAATAGACCTGATCGGCGATCTCGCCGGGCATCGGCCGCGCCGCGCCCATCGCGGCGTTGTTGCTGACCTGCAGGTCCATCCAGGCACGCGTCTGCGTACCCATGGCCGGCTCGGCGACCGGAGTTTCGGCCGGCTGCGCCAGTACGGGAGCAGCGACGGCGAAGCTCAGGCCGGCTGCCGCGATACGGAAGAACTTGTTCATGTGCGACTCCTTGCTGCGGGTAACGGCGGCGGGCCGGATGCTGGAATTCACGAACGACGCGGGGCCGGTGCAGCGGCCATCGCCTGCGCACGCTTGCGCAGGTTGGCCACCGTCGCGGCGTCGACCTGCGACTCGCGCACGATGCGCTGCACGGCGGTTTCGTCGCGCATGAGCATCATCAGAATGATCAGGTTGTTACGGCTCTTGTCGCTGCTGGCGTCGAGCTCCACCGCGGTGGCGAGTTCGGGCAGCGCCTCGGGGTAGCGTCGCGCGAGCATCAGCGCATAGCCCAGATCGTTGCGTAGCTGCACATCGGTGGGTGCCATGCGCACGGCGCGGCGCAGATAGTCCAGCGACTGCGCCGGATCGGTCGCCGCTGCGATCAGGCCCAGACCGTGATACGCCTGCGCCGCGAACGGTGTGTTGACGAGCGCGTTGTAGAGCTGCTGCGCGCTGCCGGTCTGCCCCAGGCGGCGACGCGTGTCGGCCTCGAGCAGCCGCAGTTCGTTGTCGCCGCTGCCGTACTGACGCTGCACCTGCTCGATGTGCGCGAGCGCGGCGTAGTTCTGGTCCTGCGACAGCATGCGCTTGATCAGGTCGATGTGGACCTGGCGATCGCTCTGCGAATTGGCTTGGTTCAGCGGCTGGCTGCCGGCCATCGTGCGGTTGATCGGCTGCGGCGACGAACAGGCCGACACCGCCAGCGC
>JALRLM010000141.1 GCA_023254435.1 Hydrocarboniphaga sp. | reverse complement strand
CCTCTTCGCCGACCGCGGACTGCTGCCAGACCTGCTGGCTGCCCGAGCGCGTCGACAGGAAATACAGGCTCTTGCCGTCGGCCGACCAGCGCGGGGTGTCGCTGTTGCCGGCGCCATCGGTGAGCTTGCGCTGGGTCTTGGCCGAGGCATCGAGCAGCCAGATCGAGCGCACGCCCTTGTTGGCTTCCAGATCGGTGCTGCGCAGCACGTAGGCGATCAGCTTGCCGTCGGGCGACACCTGCGGGTCGGACACCCGATCCATGGCGACGAGGTCGCGGATGTTGAGCGGATGGCGCTCGGTCTGGGCGGCGGCGGGCAGGGCGACGGCAGCCAGCGCGGCCGCCAGGATCAAACGGGTCATAGGGGTCCAGTTCGGGCCTAAACGGGCATGGTAAGGAGTTTGCCAGGGCTTGGCACCCCTGGGTTCTCCACACTTCGGTGTACGCTCGGCCCGGGGCGATGTTCTGCCCGATTCTCAAGACAAAACCAGGACAAATGAGCTTGATGCCCTCAAACAGCGCGGTTGCGGACGCCTCCGGCGATTTCCTGGGTCATCCCAAGGGCCTCTACGTCTGCTTCTTCACCGAGATGTGGGAGCGCTTTTCGTTCTATGGCATGAAGGCGCTGCTGCTGCTCTACGTGCTCAAGTACCACCTGTTCGGGGACGACGCCGGCTACGACCTGCTGGGCGCCTACGGCGGCCTGGTCTACGCGGTGCCCGTGATCGGCGGCCTGGTGGCCGACCGCTGGCTGGGCATGCGCAAGGCCGTGGTGTTCGGCGGCACGCTGCTGGTGCTCGGTCATCTGGGCATGGCCTACGAAGGCCACGCCGCCAGGGTGGTCGACGGCGTGACCGTGCGCGACGAGCTGGCGCTGCAGGTGTTCTACCTGTCGCTGGCGCTCATCATCATGGGCGTGGGCTTTCTGAAGCCCAATATCTCGACCATCGTCGGCCGGCTCTACCCCGACAACGACCCGCGTCGCGATTCGGGATTCACGCTGTTCGCGGCCGGCATCAACGTGGGCGCCATGTTCGCGAGCCTGATCTGCGCCTACCTGGGCGAAACCTTCGGCTGGAAGTACGGCTTCGGCGCCGCCGGCATCGGCATGCTGGCCGGGCTGGCGATGTTCCTGTGGGGGCAAAAGTACCTGATGGGCCACGCCGAGCCGGCCAATCCGGCGTTGCTGCGCGAGAAACTGGGGCCGGTATCGCGCGAGTGGGCGATCTACCTGGGCGGCGTCGCCGGCGTGCTCGTGGTCTGGCAGCTGATCCAGCGCACCTGGACCGTGCATGGCGCCATGCACGTGATCGCGGCGGGCTTCGCGGCCTGGTTCGTCTGGTTCCTGGTACGCCACTGCGATCGCACGCAGCGCCTGCAGATGCTCACGCTGGTGGCGCTGATCGTCGGCGTGCTGCTGTTCTATTCGCTCTACGAGCAGACCTACGGCTCCTGGATCACCTATACCGATCGCCTGTCGACCAAGAACTTCTTCGGCCAGCCTGGCGCGCATGCCGGACTGCCGTGGGCATTCTGGTCGCTGCTGTCGGCGCCGCCGCTCATGATCGGCGCGCTCCTCGCCAGCGACGCCGGCCGCAGGCCGCTGGCGGCGGCGATGGTGGTGGCGCTGTGCGTGGGCATCGTCGTCGCCATCGGTCACGACGTGGTGCTGGTGCCGCAGACGGCGGGGTCGCTGACCTTCCTGGGGGCGTTCTTCCTGGTCGTGCTGGCGCCGCTGTTCTCGTGGCTGTGGCCGTTCCTGGATCGTCACGGCCTGAATCCGAGCAAGCCGGCGAAGATGGCTTTCGCCCTGCTGGCCTCGGGGGCTTCGTTCGTGCCCTTGCTGATGGGCGCGCAGGGCGCGGCCGGCGGCGAGCTGTCCAGCGTCTGGTGGCTGGTGCTGGCCTACCTGATCCTGGAAGTGGGCGAGATCTGCCTGCTGCCCATCGGCATGTCGGCCGTGACCCAGCTGTCGGTGGCGCGCGTGGTCGGCCTCATGATGGGCGCGTTCTGGCTCGCCACGGCCTATTCCGAGGTGCTGGCCGCGCAGTTCAGCAAGCTGGCCTCGATCGAGATTCCCGAAGGCGCGACGCTGGACTTTGCTCAAGCCTCGGCCAAGTACGGCGACCTGTTCGGCCAGATGGTCTGGACCGGCCTGGCCACGGGCGTCGTCGCGCTGCTGCTGGTGCCGCTGCTCAAGCGCGGCATGCAGGGCCTCAAGTAGCGCTCAACGCCGGCGGCGACGCAGCAACCCCAGGGCGGCGAACAGCGCCAGCAGCATGGGCGCCGGGCTGCCGCCGCCACCTTTGTCCGTCTCCTCCGGCGGAGCGGTGACGGTCACGGTCACGGTAGCGGTGTCGCTGCCGCTACCGTCGCTGGCGGTGTAGCTGAAGGTTTCGGTGCCGACGTAGCCGCTGGCCGGCGTGTAGGTCAGCGCCAGTCCGGAACTGGCGATGGATACCGAGCCGCCGGCGCTGGGGGTTCCGACCGCGCTGATGGACAGGGCCGAGCCCGTCGTGGTGTCGTTGCCGAGCACCGAAAAACTGTTGCTGCCGCCATTACCGACGACGCTGTAGGCATCGTCGATAGCAGTGACGACGGTTGTCGCAATGACGGTCACGGTTACGGTAGCGGTGTCGCTGACGGTTCCATTGCTGGCCGTGTAGCTGAATGTCTCTGTGCCCGAGTAACTGGCGGCCGGCTGGTAGTGCAGGCTGCCCCCCTGGATGCCGACGCTGCCGCCGCGATTGGGCATCCCCACGGCGCTTATGCTCAACGAACCACCGCGCGCCGAGTCGTTGGACAGCACCGCAAGTGAAGTCTCTGCGCTGCCCTGCATGACGGTATAGGCGTCGTCTTCGGACACCACCGCCGGCGACTCGAAGCCGGTTAGCGAACGGGTGCCCGTGTCGCCCGGATCGAGCCAGGCCTTGAGCTGGCCGCTGGCCGCGCTGTTGGCGGTGAAGCCTTCGCTGAGGCGGGCGAAGTAGTCTTCGCCGCCGATATTGCTGCACGAGGCATTGCCGCCCGACAGCACGCCCACCACCTGGTGATCCTGGTTCCACAGCCCGCCGCCCGAAGAGCCCTGCTCCGTGGTGCCCTGCTCCCAGTACACCTGCCAGGCGCGCACCTGCCGCGCGCAGGTCGTGCCCGAGCGCTCGATGCAGACGTCCTGAGCGGTGGCCGCGGTGCCGAAGCGGCTGATGCGCTTCACGTCGCCCGACGGATGGTGGATGGCGACGCCCGACTGTGGCGCATCGCCGCGCGCATCCCATCCGGCGTAGTAGACGTTGAAGCCGGCCGATGGCTGCGCCGCCAGGCGAACCAGCGTGAAGTCGGTGCCGACGTCGCCGGCCAGCAGGGTGGCGCCGGACTGGTTCTGCGACATCAGCGAAGCCGTTCGCGCGCCCCCGCAACTGCTGGCCTGGTAGTTCCAGTAGGCCACCACCGACGACGCGGGCGTGCTGCTGGTCTGGTCGATTTTGCAGTGGTTGGCGGTGATCAGCAGTGGGTTGTGATCCTGGCGCGCGTTATTGAGCAATTGTCCGGTGCAGAGAAAGTTGCCGCCGATGGTAATGTGCGCGACCGAGCGGATGTCGTCGCGCCAGTCGTCGCCCGCGCTGCAGGCGACATCGATGTTGCAGCTTCCCGAAGTGCCGGGACCGCTGGCCTTGGCCTCGACCTGGGCGCTCATGATGTCGAGAAACGCGTGATCGACATTGGCGATCCGCAGGTGCACCTGATCGCGCACGGCGGACGGTACGCGCAATTCGAGCACCGCGGCCGAGCCCGGCACCAGCGCCGTCCACAGCTTGCCTTCGGGGGTCTGTTGGGCTTGCGTGTAGGGCCCTTGCACGAGACGGCCGGCAGTATCGTAGAGCCAGAGTTCGGCGCCCTCGGGCAGGGCGAAGCGCGCAAATTCCAGCGACAGCGCGACCGCGCCTGGCGAACTCACGCGCGCGCGCCAGCGGGCCCGGCCATCGGGGGCCATGTCCCAGCGACCACCCTCGAGATTCAATGTCAGCGGCGCCTTGACCGCGAATTGCAGCGGCAGGCTCTTGTCGTCGACGCCGGCCAGCGACTTGGCGAGCGTCACGGCCTGGGTCTGGTGCAGCGGAATGGAAGCGAGATCGCTCAGGCCGGGCTGCAGCGTCGCGGCGCACAGCGGCAAGGGCAGCAGAGCGGCGAAGCCGGTGGCTGCGATCAGGCGATGCATGAGCGTCATGCGCAATACCGATGTCGACGCCCAAGCGGCGTCCGGGGCGCCAGTGTGGCAGTGCGCCAGGCAAAAGAAAGCGCGGCAGTGCCCGACCGTTACAAAGGCGCCGCCGAACGCCGTCCACCAAAGAAAAGCCCCGCGACGGCGGGGCTTCTTGACCGGACGATCGTCGTCAGCGACGAATTAGGACGCGCTGCCGCCGCCTTCGAGCAGGCGGTCGATTTCCATCAGGTCGGCGCGCGTCAGGCGGCCCGACACCGATTTCAGGGTCAGGATCGAGATCAGGTAGTCGTAGCGGGCGCGGGCGTAGTCGCGCTGGGCGCTGTACAGCAGGCTCTGCGCATTGAGCACGTCGACCGTGGTGCGCGTACCGACTTCGAGGCCGGTTTCGCTGGCCTGCAGCGCGGTCTGGTTGGACGACACCGCCTGCTTGAGCGCCTTGACCCGCGAGGCGCCCGTGAGCACGCCCAGGTAGGCGTCGCGCGTCTTGCGCGCCACGTTGCGTTCGCTGCCCAGCAGCTCGGCCTTGCGCTGTTCCTCGGTGCTCTGGGCCGCGCGCGTCTGCGAACGCACCAGGCCGCCACTGAAGATCGGTACGTTGAGCTGCAGGCCGATGCTGGGGCCGCGCTGGTCGAGGTTCTGATCGCCGATGTCCGAACCGCGCTGGTTCTGGATCTGCTCGATGTCGCTGTACTGGCCAACCAGGCTGACCGTCGGGTAGTGGCCGGCGCGGGCGATGTCGACGTCGTGGCCGGCCAGCGCCGCGTTGACGCGCGCGATGGCGAGGTCGTAGTTGTTGTCGCGCGCCACGCCGAGCCAGTCGTCGACGTTTTCGGGCTGCGGACCCGGCAGCGGAATCTCCTCGCGCAGCGGCACCAGCGCGGCCTCGCGCTGGCCGGTGACTTCGAGCAGGGCCTCGCGCGAGGACGCCAGCTTCTGCTCGGCGGCGATCTCGTCGGCCACCACCACGTCGTAGCTGGCCTGGGCTTCCTGCACGTCGGTGACGGCCGACAGGCCGACTTCGAAGCGCTTCTTGGCCTGCTCGAGCTGGCGCTCCAGCGAGGCTTTCTGCGCCTGGGTGTAGCGCAGGCTGTCGTTGGACGCCAGATAGTCGAAGTAGGCCTGGGCCGCGCGCAGCAGCAGCGCCTGTTCGGCCGAGCGGTAGGTGGCCTCGGCCAGCGCGAGCTGGTCGGCCGACTTGGAGTAGCGCGTGAACGCCGCCCAGTCGAACACCGTCTGCTTGAGGTTGACGGTCAGGTTCTTGTTGGTGTCGTTGGTGTTGAAGTCCTGGCCGAAGGGGAAGGGCAGGATGTCCTGCTCACCGTCGCCGTCGGAATCGATCGGGTTGCCGAAGTCGTCGAAGGCCAGGGTCTGGCTGACCTGGCTGACCGAACCCTTGGAGCGGCCCTTGGAATAGGTGTAGCTGCCATCGAGCGCGGGCAGCAGGGCCGCGCGCGCCTGCGGCCGCGCTTCCAGGGCCGCGTCGCGGGCGAACACCGCGGCGGCGAAGGTGGCGTCGTGCTCGGCCGCCAGGCCGACGACGTTGAGCAGCTCATTGGCGAAGGCCAGCTGCGGTGCGCTGCACAGCAGGGCGGCGGCGCCGAGCACGGCCGGCTTCAAACGAAAACGCATCTTCTACATCCCCCCGAACGATCCGGTTGACCCGCCGGCGCCTGAGCGACGCGGCGACTTTAGTAACGCGGAAGCGACTCGTCGATCTGCATCGACCAGGCGTCGATTCCGCCGGCCAGATGCGACACCTGCGCGAAGCCGCTGCCTTCCAGGAAGCGGGCCGCGCGCTCGCTGCGCACGCCGTGATGGCATAAGACGGCGATGGGCGCCTGCGGGTTTAATTCGCCGATGCGATCGGGCAGCTCGTGCAGCGGGATGTTGACGGCGCCGGGAAGGGCGGCCAGTTCCAGCTCTTCGGGCATGCGCACGTCGAGCACGGTGGCGCCGGAGGCGATCAGGGTCTGGAATTCGCTGGGGTTCAGGGTCTGCATGGCGGATGCGTCGGGCGCGGGGCGCAGTGGGACGAGCGCCGCAGTATCGCATTCCCGCCGTGCCGGCGGGCGCCATAAGATGCGCTGCCAGGCGGGCATCGGGGAGACGGACTTGGGCGAGGTCACCGTGTTGCTGCAACAGGTCGGCGAGGGGCGGGCCGATGCCCGGGCCAGCCTGTTCGCCTTGCTGTATCGCGAGCTGGGCCAGCTGGCGCGTTCGCGGCTGGCGCGCGAATCGACGCTGACGGCCCTGGATACCCATGCCCTGCTGCACGAGACCTTCATCCGCATGGTCAACGCCGGTTCGGTGCAGGCTGCCGACCGCGCCGCCTTCTATGGCTACGCCGCCAGCGTGATGCGCTCGGTCATCGTCGACCATGCCCGGCAGCGGCAGGCCGGCAAGCGTGGCGCCGGGCAGGGCGCGGTCACGCTGATCACCGAGTTCGACGCCTTGCCGGCCGACGAGGCCGCGATCGACGTCGAGGCGCTGGAATCGGCGCTCGAGCGCCTGCGCGAGGTCGACGAGCGCTGCTGCCGCATCGTCGAGCTGCGCTACTACGCGGGACTGGCGATCGAGGATGTGGCCGAGGCCCTGGCGCTGTCACCGGCCACGGTCAAGCGCGACTGGCAGAAGGCTCGGGCCTTTTTGTTCCACCAGCTGCGCGAGCGCTGACACCACGCCGCTGTCGTCCGGGACGCGTCCGATTCAGCCGCGGCCCCGTAGTGTGCGGAACCATGGTCATCGGACACCGACGTGGACATCGCTCGTGATCCCTGGATTCGCCGTCGCTTCGTCGCCGCATGCCTGGCCGTCGTCGCGCTGTGCGCCTGCTCGCACATGAGCGCCCGGCGCGAGCCCATCGCGCTGGCGCCGGCGGTCGATCTGCCGCGCTTCATGGGCGACTGGTACGTGATCGCGGCGATTCCGCTGTGGCCCGAGCGCGAGGCGCATAACCCGATCGAGCGCTACACGCTGGACGAGGACGGTAGCGTCGCCACGCGCTATCGCATGCGCAAGGGTGGTTTCGATGCGCCCGTGAAGGTCTACCACCCCAGGGGTTTCGTCGAGCCCGGCAGCGGGAACGCCCTGTGGAAGATGCAGTTCGTCTGGCCATTCAAAGGCGAGTACCGCATCGCCTTCGTGGAGCCCGACTACTCCGCCACCATCGTTGCGCGCAACAAGCGCGACTACGTCTGGCTCATGGCGCGCCAACCGCAGATGGCCGACGCCGACTACGAGCGCTACCGGCAGAAGATCGCCGCGATGGGCTATGACCTGTCGCAGCTGCGCCGCATGCCGCAGCAGTGGCCCGAGACCGGCCCGGCCGAACCGCCAGGCTGATCAGCCGCGGCCCGGCAGGATCGTCGGCCGGACCTCGTCGGCCGTATCGGGGTGATCGAGCGTGTAGTGCAGGCCGCGCGACTCCTGGCGCTCCAGCGCCGAGCGCACGATCAGGTCGGCGCAGTCGGCCAGGTTGCGCAGCTCGATCAGGTGATGGCTCACACGGTAGTTGCCGTAGAAGTCGTGAATCTCCTGCTGGAGCAGCTTGATGCGGTTGAGCGCCCGCTGCAGGCGCTTGGTGGTGCGCACGATGCCGACGTAGTCCCACATGAAGGTGCGCAGCTCGAGCCAGTTGTGCGACACCACCACGTCCTCGTCGGAGTCGGAGACGCGCGATTCGTCCCAGGCCTTGAGCGGCGGCGGCCTGGGCATGCTGGGCAGGCGCAGCGCGATGTCGTCGGCTACGGCCTCGCCGAACACCAGGCATTCGAGGATGGAGTTGGAGGCCAGGCGATTGGCGCCGTGCAGGCCCGTGCAGGCGGTTTCGCCGGCCGCGTAGAGGCCGCGCACGTCGGTGCGGCCCGACAGGTCGGTGAACACGCCGCCGCAGGTGAAATGCGCCGCCGGCACCACCGGGATCGGTTCGCGCGTGATGTCGATGCCCAGTTCCAGGCAGTGCGCGTGGATGCTCGGGAAGTGATCGCGGATGAATTCCGGGCTCTGGTGCG
>JALRLM010000094.1 GCA_023254435.1 Hydrocarboniphaga sp. | reverse complement strand
GCGCTGGCTGAGAAACTTCTCGGGATATCTGCCGGCTCAGGCCGTCGCGGGCCTGCTATCGCTGCTGGCCAGCCGTCCGCCCTGCAGGCGGATGACCTGATCGGACACGCCCAGCCAGGCCGGATGGTGGGTCACCGAAATCACCGTGATGCCCTGTTCGCGCACCAGCTTCACCACGTTGTCGATGATCATGGCTTCGGTCTGCGGATCGAGCGCGCTGGTGGCTTCGTCGAGGATCAGCAGGCGCGGACGATGCAACAGTGCTCGCGCCAGGGCGATGCGCTGGCGCTGGCCGCCCGAGAGCGCCGAGCCGCGTTCGCCCACCACGGTGTGGATGCCCTCGGACAAGGCATTGACGAAGTCCATGGCGCCGGCGGCTTCGAGCGCCACGATCACGTCGTGCTCGCTGAAACGTGGTTCGCCGAGCGTGATGTTGGCGGCGATGGACTCGTGAAACAGCATCAGTTCCTGCGGCACGTAACCGATCTGCGAGCGCCATTGCAGCAGGTCGATGTCGGCCAGCGGCTGCTCGTCGATGTAGACCTCGCCGGATTGCGGGCGGTGAAAGCCCAGCAGCACGTCGAGCAGCGTGGTCTTGCCGGCGCCGGACGATCCGGTGACCGATGACAGGGTGCCGACCGGAATGCGCAGGTCCAGCGAACTCAGGATGGGCTTGTTGTCGTAGGCGAAGTCGACGCCGCGGAACTCGATCTGCCGCGACAGGCTGGGCGCCTGGCGGCCTTGACGATTCTCCTGCTGCTGCTGCACCTCGCGCACGGCCGTTTCCACCGACACCAGGCCGTTCTGGTTGCTGAAGTAGTTCTGCAGCTCCTGCTGGCTCTTGCCGATCACCAGCGTGGTCTTGGCCAGCAGCAGGCTCATGACGATGACCTCCGCCACCGGCATGTGCAGCACCGTCAGCGCCACGAAGATGCCCAGCGACAGGCACAACGCGAGTATGGGTTCCTGCAGCGCCTTGTTGGTGTTCTTGGCGAAAGCCTGGCGGCGATAGGTCTTCTTGATCTGCTTGAGATCGCGATCGAACAGCTGCGCGAAGCGACCCTGGCGCGCCATCGCCTTCATCGGCTTGATGCCGATCAGCACGTCGGTAAGACGGCCCAGGATGCCGCGCAGCAGGTCTGCCTGATACCGTGCGCTGCGCTTGGCGATGACCAGGAATCGCGCCAGCGTGCTGAGCATCAGCGCGCTGACCATGATCGTGAACACCGCGAGCTTCCACGACACCAGCGCAGCGATGCTCAGATAGACCACGGCCTGCGCCGACTGCGACAGCATCTGCATGGCAGCCATATAGGCTTCGCCGGCAGCGGACGATTCACTGCCCAGCGCGGCGGAGAATCGGCCCACGGGCTGGCGCACGTAGTAGCTCCAGCGCGCGTTGATCAGGGCATCGACCAGCGCGACGCGCAGCTTGGCGGCGACGTCGGCCACCGTGTTGCTGACCAGACGCATGGCCAGCACCATGAGACCGGCCTTGGCGACGGTGCCGCCGACGACGATGGCGAGCAGCACGATGGGCTCGTGCGGGATATTGGCCCGGCCCAGCAGGTCGAGGATGGTCCTGGACAGGCCGCTGGCCTTGGCCGGCTCGTCGCCCATGATCGACATCAGTGGCAGCAGCGTGGCGATGCCGAAACCGTCCGCGAAGCTGGCCACGATCACGCACAGCGCCACGACCGCACTGCGGCGCGCTGGCACCAGGCTGGAGAAACGCAGGAACGGCAGACGCTGCCAGAAGGGGCGGGAGGCGGGTTGGCTCATGGGTGGTCGGTCGACAAGCGCGCCACCATACCCTATCGGCCCGTCGCGGGGCGCAGGAACGCCAGGATGGCCTCGGCCGCGCGCTGCGCCGAGCGGCGGCCCGGCGGCAGGTCGAAGGTCTCGATGACGTAGGCCTGCTGGGCCTCGTGGTACTGCGGCCGGCGGGCGAAGGCCTGGTCGATGCTCGCTTCGAGCGCATCGACAGAATCGAGCACGTCGCCCATGGCCCAGAAGCGATAGTTGGCGTCGGCACGCCAGTTCACGCCGTGCGCATTGAGGAACAGGCAGGGGCGCGGCTCGCAGACGAACTCCGCCACCTGGCTGCTGACGTCGCCAAGATAGAGGTCGGCGGCGCCGGTGTAGCTCATGTCGATACTGCGCTCGCTGCCGGGATCGATCAGCAGGTTGGGGTGCCCGCTCCAGCGCTCGAACAGGGCGCGATCGGC
>JALRLM010000070.1 GCA_023254435.1 Hydrocarboniphaga sp. | reverse complement strand
CCATGGATGATGGCATCGTCGAACAGCTGCAGCAGCATGTCGTTGAGGCAGGACAGCGACTTGATCGTGCGGTAGTACAACTGCATGAACTGCTCGACCGCGCGATTCTTGTCGCTGTCGACGTAACCGAACAGCGCTGCCACCTTGATCTGGTGGTCGAACAGCAGGCGATCTTCGCGGCGGCCCGTGATCATGTGCAGCGCAAAACGCACCCGCCACAGCAGGTCTTGGCCGGCGAACAGTTCGTCGCACTCGGTCTTGGTCAGAAAGCCGCGTTCGCGCAGTTCATGCAGCGTCTGCGCGCCGAAATGGCGCTTGGCGACCCAGCCGACGGTGTGGATGTCGCGCAGGCCGCCCGGGCTTTCCTTGACGTTGGGTTCGAGCTTGTAGCCGGTATCGTCGAACTTGCGATAACGCGCGGCCTGTTCGTCGCGCTTGGCGCGGAAGAACTGCTCCACGGGCCAGACCTTGTCGGGCGTCAGCGCCGACTGCATCTGGGTGTAGAGGCTGGCATCACCGATGAGCAGGCGCGACTCGATTAGATTGGTGATGACCGTGATGTCCTTGGCGGCCTCTTGCACGCAGTCGTCGACCGTGCGCACGCTCTGGCCCACTTCAAGGCCGATATCCCACAAAAAGGCGGTCAGGCGCTCCAGCGCCTCGCGGTGCGCCTCGAGCGCGCCGGGTGCATGCAGCAGCAGGATGTCGATGTCCGAGTGCGGCAGCAGTTCGCCGCGGCCGTAGCCGCCGACCGCGACCAGCGTGACGCCGGTCGGGGCTTCGGGCAGCACGCGCAGCCAGGCTTCGCGCAGCACTTCGTCGACGATGTGCGCACGTGCGTGCACGAGGGAGTCAGCGGGCTGGCCTTCGTCGAACAGACTGTAGAGACGGTCGCGTCCCCAGAGCAGCGTGTCGCGAAAAGCCTGTACGGGCTTGAGGCCGTCGGCGCGCAGACGCGCGCGCACCTTGCGCGCCGAAAAAACGGCGGCGGCTTCGTCTTCGGCTAGGTCGAGTTCGGCGCCCATGGTTCGATCAATCGGTGAAAGCGGATTGTCTCACGCCTCGGCATCGGCCGGGGGCGAAAATCTGCCCGCGTCCGCACGAGGCGGGACGCGGATCGTGTCAGATGACTTCGTTGCTGCGCTGCGTCAGCACTTCGACGCCGGTCTCGGTGACCAGGATCGTGTGTTCCCACTGCGCCGACAACGAGTGATCTTTGGTCACGGCCGTCCAGGCGTCGGGCAGCAGCTTGGTCTCGGGGCGGCCGGCATTGAGCATGGGCTCGATGGTGAAGCACATGCCGACTTCGAGCGCCAGGCCGGTACCCGGGCGGCCGTAGTGCAGCACCTGCGGCTCTTCGTGGAAGATCCGGCCGATGCCGTGGCCGCAGTATTCGCGCACCACCGAAAAGCCGCGCGGCTCCGCGTAGCGCTGGATGGCGGCGCCGATATCGCCGAGCGTGGCGCCCGGTCGCACCTTGCGGATGCCCTCGATCATGGCCTCGCGCGTGGTTTCGACCAGGCGGCGGGCCAGGATGCCAGGCTCGCCGACGTAGAAGGTCTGGCTGGTGTCGCCGTGCCAGCCGTCCTTGATAACGGTAATGTCGATAT
>JALRLM010000055.1 GCA_023254435.1 Hydrocarboniphaga sp. | reverse complement strand
CACCCCTTGCTGGCGCACAAGCGGGTGCCGCTGGACGAGGTGATGAGCTACCCGCTGGTGCTGTGCCACCCGCAGGTGTGTGAGGAGTGCAGCCGGCAATGCGAGCGCCTGCTGCGCCGGGTGGAGACACCGCCGGTCGTGGCCGAGTACGTGACGACCCACTCGTTGATGCTAGCCCTGGTGGCGGCCGGCTATGGCGTGGGATTTTCCACCGCGGCGCACGCGGTGGCATGCCGGCAGGCGGACGTGATCGTCCGGCCGCTGGACGAGGACTCGGCGGCGTTGACGACCTACCTGCTACATCCCGAGGGCGCGATGTCGGAGCCGCTGCGCCACTTCATCGACCGTGCTCAGCGTGTCGGCCATATGCCGTTGGATACGCAACGGCTCGCATGAGGCTGCTTCAGGCGGGTTGGGGCGATGCCATTTTGGTCAAGGTGCCAGACCTGTTTTGTCATAGCGGGGTTCCATTGACGCGGTGCACGGGCGTGCTGCACTCAGGCTGCTCGCGCTTGCGGTTGGCATCCTGCGATGAGACTTGCATGCCCATCGCATCGCGTCACAGCGAAGACGCGCGGCGCAACAGCGCTTGCCGTATGCGCATCGGCTCTGGCGTGTTGAGCTGATCGCGCTTTACTGGGTCTTTTCCCCTGCAAAGACTTTGGCCTGGTTATCCGGGTCAGGCATGGTGCCCGCGAATGACGCTGGTGACAGCATGTTTTGCGGCTTGCGAATTGTGAGTGATGGCGCCCTGCGCGGCAAGACGCACATCTCGCAACGAAACCGGCGGCATCGTCGATGCCACGGTCTTCGCCGCTTCGCCACTTGCTCGTTTCGCCCGGAGATTCCTGGACAGCCACGCACGTCGCCTGTACGGCGGGTGCGTGTGCGTGGACTCGGTGCGATGACGAATGGAGGCGCGCGATATGCCGAAGTCGAGCAGCCTGGCCGATGGCGCCAAGACCTACTACCGCCCGATCGAGGCGGCAATCCGCTGGAGCGGATTGCTGCGCTTCGAGCGGCGCATTCTGGCGACCTTGGGACAGCGGCCTCTACCGGAGGCAACGGAGTTTCCGCGCTGGCCGATGCTGCGGTTGAACACCGAAAGAATCTTCGATGCGCTGGCTCACGGCGAGATGCCGTATGGCAAGGAGGGTTTGGTGCGGGACACGCAGGGCCTGACGATGGACGACCTGTCGCTGACGGTGCGGCACGTCGACCTGAAATCCTGGATGGCGCACTACTACCCCGGCGAGAAACCGGCGTTTCTGTTCGATGAGATCGAGCGTGCACTTCACCCGGCGATCAGCCTGGACACAGTGGGCGCATTGCTGGCCGAGCGGGAAGCGATCAAGGCGCGGCTGGCGGAACACTTGGGCGTGCACGAGACGCTGCGCGCCGAGCACGAGGCGCTGCTGAAGACGCACGCCGACTACACAGCCGACGCGGAGCGTGCGAACACACCTGGGCCGCGCAGCGAATCGACCTACCTGAACATCGTTGGCGGGTTACTGACGCTACTGCTGGGCAAGTCTCCCAGCGGCATGCCGTATTCCAGCTTCCTGACGCAGGAAGCCATCATCAGCGCGATGGTGGCGCACCACGGCAACGCGATGGGCATCACCGAGCGCACCCTGCAGGCCAAGTTCGCACTGGCTCGGCGCAATCTGCAGAGCACGACTTCCTGAGCGATGCCAGACCGTATCTGCGGTCGCGGACGCCGCATTTGCGGTGTCTTTCCTCAGCGCGGCGTTCTTAATGCGAGTCACGCCAATCAGCGCCACTGAGCGTTAAGGAGTGACCCTCATGTCTTCGCAGACCACCGCCACGGCGGCACCGACCGAGCACCGCATCCTGCGCCGCGCCGAGGTCGAAGCCAAGACCGGCTTCAAGCGCGCGCACATCTACAGCCTGATGAAGGAAGGCAAGTTCCCCAAGGCGCTGCGCTTGGGCGTGCGCGCGGTGGGCTGGGACTCGGTGGAGATCGAACAGTGGATCGCCGATCGCCTCAAAGAACGCGCCTGACGCTTCTTCTCGGTTCATGCCATTCGACGAGGAGAAGCCCATGCAGGTGGTGTCCATCATTTCGACCAAGGGCGGCGTGGGCAAGACCACGACGGCGGCCAACCTGGGCGGCTTCATCGCCGATGCCGGGCTGCGCGTGCTGCTGCTGGACCTGGACGTGCAGCCCACGCTGTCGAGCTACTTCACGCTGGACGTGCGCGCGCCCGGCGGCATCTACGAGATGCTGGCCTTCAACGAGCGGCGCATCGAGCAACTGGTGTCGCGCACCGCGATCGCGGGCCTGGACCTGGTGCTCTCCAACGACGACCGCGGCGAACTGAACACGCTGCTGCTGCACGCTCCGGATGGGCGCCTGCGACTGCGCCATCTGCTCCCCGTCTTCCGCACGCACTATGACTTGCTGCTGATCGACACGCAGGGCGCGCGCAGCGTGCTGCTGGAGATGGCGGTGCTGGCGTCCGACCTGGCGCTGTCACCGGTGACGCCGGAGATTCTGGCCGCGCGCGAACTGCGCCGCGGCACACTGCAACTGATCGAGGACATCGCGCCGTATCGCCACCTGGGCATCGAGCCGCCGCCGCTGCGCCTGCTCATCAACCGTGTGCATCCGGTGTCGTCGAACGCGCGGCTGGTCCAGCAGGCGCTGCGACAGGTGTTCCAGGAACAGGCCGGCGTGCAGGTGCTGGACACCGACGTGCCGGCCATCGAAGCCTATCCGCGCGCTGCGACACGAGGATTGCCGGTGCATCGGGTGGAGTACCGGCGGCCAGCTGGGCGCACGGCGCCCGCGGCGCTGGACACCATGCGCAAGCTGGCCGGCGAGCTGTTCCCCGCGTGGCGGGAGCGCTTCGCGCTGGTCACCGGCCGGGCCGATGCGGGAGGGGCCAGCCATGGCGAGCGCACATGAACTGGCGCGCGGCCGTGAACGGCTGCGCGCGCTGATCGAGTTCGCGCTGGGCGAAGGCTGGCGCGTGGTGCGCACGTCCGGCGGGCACCTGAAATTCACGAAGCAAGGCTGCGCGTCGATCTACACCAGCTCGACCGCGAGCGACCACCGTGCCGACCGCAATGCCCGCGCGCAACTTCGCCGCGCCGACCGGCAGGCGCAGGAGAACGGCCGTGGCTGAGCTGACGCCGCAGGACATGGCTGCCAAGCTGCTGGCCACCGGCTTCGAGCGCAGCGGCCCTTCGGCCGCGACCTTGAGCGACCCCATCGCCGACACGCCGATGGTGGTGACGCTGGACCAGTTGCGGCCCTACGACCACGACCCGCGCGTGACGCGCAACCCGGCCTATGCGGAGATCAAGGCGTCCATCCGCGAACGCGGGCTGGACGCGCCCCCCGCGATCACGCGCAGGCCGGGCGAGGCGCACTACATCATTCGCAACGGCGGCAACACGCGGCTGGCGATCCTGCGCGAGTTGTGGAGCGAGACCAAGGAGGAACGCTTCTTCCGCATTGCGTGCCTGTTCCGCCCGTGGCCGGCGCGCGGCGAAATCGTGGCGCTGACCGGGCATCTGGCCGAAAACGAGCTGCGCGGCGGCCTGACCTTCATCGAGCGGGCCTTGGGCATCGAGAAGGCGCGCGAGTTCTACGAGCAGGAAAGCGGCCAGGCGCTGTCGCAGAGCGAACTCGCGCGGCGGTTGACTGCCGACGGCTATCCGGTGCCGCAGTCACACATCAGCCGCATGAACGATGCGGTGCGCTATCTGCTGCCGGCGATCCCGACGCTGTTGTACGGCGGATTGGGCCGGCATCAGGTGGACCGGCTCGCAGTGCTGCGCAAGGCGTGCGAGCGCACCTGGGAGCGGCGTGCGCTGGGCCGGCCGCTGATCGTGGACTTCGCTTCGCTGTTTCAGGATGTGCTGTCGCAGTTCGACACGCAGCCGGAGGGCTTCTCGCCCCAGCGCGTGCAGGACGAACTGGTGGGTCAGATGGCCGAGCTGCTGGAAGCGGACTACGACACGCTGGCATTGGAGGTCGATGACAGCGAAAGCCGTCAGCGAGCATTGACCAGCGAGCCGGCCGCGCCGAACCCGGCAACGCCTGTCGCACCTGCGGCGCCAGCCATCACGCCGCAACTGCCGCCCGCGGCGCCAACGCCACGGGACACCTCGCCCGTCGCGCCACCGGCAGAGACACCCTCGGCACCACCTGCCGCTGCACCAAACGCCCGGGACGGGCAGCGCGACGAGCGCCTGCAGGGGCACATCGTGACGCCGGCCCCGACCACCGAGCGCCTGCAGTCCATCCAGCGGATGGTCGCGGATCAGCTCGGCGACAAGCTGCCCGACTTCGAGGCCGACGCGCTGCGTGCGATCCCCGTGCAGGCTGGCGGGCTCTATCCCATCTCGGACGTCTGGTATATCGAGCCGGGGCTGGACGCGCCGGATCGCCTGCGCGTGCACATCGCGCAGTTCGCGCGCGAGATTGCCGGGGACGCGGCGGTGGCCGACCACATCGAGGCCATCGACGGCGGCATCGGCTTCGTCTGCGTGGCGCCGGCCGTGGGCCAGGCGAAAGCGCTGCCGGCGTTCGCGCGGGCGGTGCTCACCCTGCTGCATGCGCTGAGTGCGGCGCCGCCTGCCGCGAACGGCTTGGACCGCGCGCGGCTGGCCGACGAGCTGGCGGCGCTGCTGCATGGCCACGGCGGCTCGGCCACACGCCTGAGCGATGCTGCGCTGGTGAAGCTGTTCCGTCTGCTGCGCCTGGCGCGCCGGCTGCTGGACCTGCAAGCCGGCGTAGCGAGCCAGGAATCCTGAGCGCAGGAGGCTCTCGCATGTCGGCACCGCACCCGCTCAACCAGGCCGTGATCGCCCAGGCCCTGCATGACCTGCGCAACGGCCAGTTGCGCCGCTGCAAGGCCATGGGCTTCGGCGAGGAGGAGCTGGATGCGCTGAAGCACCCTGAACTCGTGAGCATGCTGGTGAATGCCACGGTGTCATGGTGTTCGGTGTCGGTGAACCAGGAGGTGTTGAAGCGGCTGCTGAGCCAGGTGCACGACGTGGAGCGGGAGATCGCCACGGTGGACCGCATGCTGCGCCTGGGGGCGAGCACGGAGATGGTCAGCAAGTTCTACGGCCTCACGCATCAAGAAGTGGCGCTGCGCCGCGACATCCTCGGACTGCCCAAGCGCAAGGGCCGGCATCCGGTGCTCGACGAGGCGCAGGACGTGGCCCTGTGGGAACGCTGGAAGGCCGGCATCACGGAGCGGCACATCGCACTGAACGACGACATGGCGATGCTGGCGCTGACCATGGACCTGGCCGAGGCCATGACCCTGCCCATGTCGGTGATCTGGTCGGCGATACGGAACTGGGTCGACCAGGGGCTGGTGTAGGTCATGACGACGGGCGACGCTCCACGGCGTGATGGCCCGGTTGCGCTGTCGGCGTTGTTCGACGAGGCGCTGCGGCACCTTGAGCCGAAGGAACCGGCGCAGGGCACGGCGCCGAGCCAGGACGGTTTTCTCTACAGCGGCAACCGGCACGAGAGCGTGCCGCGCGCGCTGTTCCTCGACCGACGCCTGACGCCGCTGGAGCGCAATGCCTGGCAGGTGTTCCGCCTGCAGCTCAACGACGACGGCGTGACCGCCTTTCCCACCTACGACCAACTCCGCCCCTATCTGGCGTCCATGCCCTGTGCGGCGCAAGCCTCGCACGAGACCGTGGCGCGCGCCTTGACGCTGCTGCGGCTGACGCGCTGGCTCAGCCTGGTGCGGCGGCGGCGCGATCCCAAGACCGGCCGCATCCAGGGGAACCTCTACGTGCTGCACGACGAACCGCTGTCGCCCTTCGAGGCGATGCAGCTCGACCCCGACTATCTGGGCCTGGTGAGCCAAGCGCTCACGCACGCGGCGAAGGCGGTGCAGGTCGTGGGCATGAACACGCTGCGGGAGATCGCCGAAGACCCGCTGCTCAGCGGGCGCACGCTGCCGACCCGCCTGCAGGTGCTCGCGCAGCGCATGGCGCGGCATGGCTGGACGACGCCAGGTTATCCACAGGAGGGTGCGGACCACGAATCCGAAGAAGGCCAGGAAGCCCTGCTTCGGAATGGCGCGCGCCCGTCTTCGGAATCCGAAGCAGGGCCGAAACCCGCGCCGGACGGCTCTCTTCGGATTCCGAAGGAGGACCGTACAGTACGTAATGATCGTATAAATGAAGTACGTACAGTACCGCGCGCGAGGGCCTTGCAGAACCTGCGGCTGCCCGAGCGTTTCCTGCGCTTGAAGGACGAGCAGCAGGCCGGCGCGCTGGTGGCGCTGCAGCAGGTGGACGAGGCGCAGAGGCAGGCCGTTCTCGACGAGTGGGCGGCACGCTGCCACAACAGCGCGGTACGCAACCCGGCCGGCTACCTGTTTGGCATCATCCAGAAGGCGATCCGCGGGGAGTTCAAGGCCTGGGCCGGAGAAAGTGCATCGGCGG
Organism: Hydrocarboniphaga sp.; assembly: GCA_023254435.1. Lineage (GTDB taxonomy): Bacteria > Pseudomonadota > Gammaproteobacteria > Nevskiales > Nevskiaceae > Hydrocarboniphaga. The sequence goes on along the minus strand of JALRLM010000055.1, from coordinate 19,019 downwards.
CGCCAGCGTCCCCGCCATCGTCACCACCGGCATCCCGTGCGGCTGACCCCGAGGTGGCACGTGCCTACCTGGCACAGCTCCGAGAAGCCTTGCGTGATCGCTGATGTTGACTATCCCCAGGGGATAGCTGGAACAGACACCTTTCCGCCGCGCTCAATTGTCGCCCGCCGAACGACAGGCGAAACTGTCGCCTGTGAATCAGACGAGGACAGCCACGCACGAGCCCGGCCGATGATGGACATGACGACTTCCCCCGTCACAAACGTACTGCAACCACTGCAGCGAGACGTTCAGCGCTTGCTGGGCAGATGCCTGTTGCGCCTTCAACAATACGAGCGCCTCATGAAAGCCATCGTGGCGCACCACGAGATTTCAGGCCCGGCGCATTCGCTGGAGGCCATTCGCACAGCGCGGATCGAAGATGCCGCGACCAAGACCCTGGGCACGTTGGTCGGACAACTGTTTGGTTCGTATGTGGTCACCGATGGAAATGGTGACAAGGAACGCGACAACGATCTTCCCGGCGACGTGATTTCCTTTCGCACGCGCGTGCAACTGAGCCTGTCTGCGCAGGACTACGCCAAAACCCAGGCCGACCTCAAAGACCTGGTATCGCTGCGCAACACCCTGGTGCACCACTTCATCGACCAGCACGATCTATGGACCGTGGAGGGGTGTCGCGCTGCACAGGACGAACTCGGTTCCGCCTACACGCGCATCGATCAACACTTTGAGCAGCTGCGCGGCTGGGCCGAGCACATGGATCAGGCGCGGCGCCTGGCAGCGGAGTTCGTCCAGTCGGATGTGTTCCACGACCTGGTGGTCAATGGCATCGCGCCGGACGGCACGGTGGACTGGCCGGCCGCCGGCATCGTTCGCGCGCTGCGCGAGGCCGCCGCGCAGTTGGCCGTCGAGGGCTGGACACCCATTGCCGCCGCTGGCCGCTGGATCGCGGACCAGCGTCCCGAGCAGCTTCCAGCCAAGTACGGCTGCAGCAGTTGGCGGCAGGTGGTGCACGAGTGCCGCCTGTTCGAGCTTCGCTACCGTGAGGTGGAGGGGCAACGGGCCGCCTGGTACAGACCTCGCGAGGCATAGCCCCGCAACGCGGTTTCACCTCCGCGCGAGCCGCGAACAACTCCGCCGAGCTATCCCCAGGGGATAGCCGGCACACACAGCCTTCCGTGCGGAACAAACCGGGCGCGCATGGGCTGCGGTTTGTTGACTGACAGCCTTCCGGCCGATGCCGATGCTGGCGACTCGCCCCTTCACCGCGAGTCGCTCCCATGGCCAACGAACGCACAGAACCCCTGCAACTGAATCTCGGATCGCTGCGCAGCGCGATGTCGCTGACGCTGCACACGCACCACGCTTCGCGCATCTGGCACGGCCGCGCGCCGACCGAGGGGCGCCCCGGCATCATCGGTCTCAACGGCTTCATCGGCGCCATGAACAAGATGAAGCGCGGCGCCGAGCAGGACGACCCGTACTCGGATTGGTGGATGTTGCGGATCGAGGACAAGCTCGCCGACACCAAGACCCGCCTGCAGACCCTGCGCGAACAGGTCGACCAGGCCCTGGCCGACGTGCCACCGGCGCTGTCGCTGGGCGAGAACATGAATGTGCAGCCGGTGAAGCTGCCGCTGTTCGTGAATGCACAGCTCGGCTTCATGGCGGTGTACCTGCTGGCTGACTACGACGACCTGGCGCGCAAACTCATCCTGGCGCACCACACGGCGCTGATCGACCGCAGCACCTTGGAGCGCTGGCTCAATGATGGCGCGCACGCGCTGCGCAGCCTGTTCTCGCTCGCCCAGCAGTACCGCTACTCGGGCACGACGCGCGACGACTTCGCGGCGAAGAACGCCGCGGCGCGAGCGGCGCTGGAGAAGTTCGGCGAGCTGCCGCAAGACGTGCTGGAAGGCACGCGCCGCTCGCGCTTCGCGCCACCGATCGCGCGGCGGACGACCAATCCCGGCACGCCGCCTGCTGCGCCCGCCATTGAGCCCGATGCGCCGGCTCACACGGATGGCGCAGCCAATCCAGCGACGGGTAATGAGGGTGCTGACGCATGACGGCATCGCCCCCCATCAGTCACTCCACGCGCTTCGTGACGCTGGAACAGGCGGACTTCCAGCGGCTGGAACACGCAGGCTACCTAAAAGGCCTTTTACAGCCTTTTAAGGGTAAGGGGAGTCTGGAGACCTGGGCCAGCCAGTGCGCAGCGCTGCGCGACGACGTGATTGGCCTGGCGCAGCGGCGTGTGCTGCCCCAGGCACGCGCCTACCCCTTCAGCCTGCTCGACGTGCAACTGGCCCAGCAGGCCACTGGCGCAGGGACGACCTTCCTGCGCTGGCGCAACCTCGACCGTTCCTCCATGGGCGTGGCGTTGTGGGAGGCCCTGCTGGCCAACCCCGCGACGCCGGCCTCGCTGATCGACGAGCTGTACGCGATGGAACTGCAGCGGATCGTGCTGAACATGCAGATCAGCCTGACCCACAGCATCGCTCGCCAAGCCCTGGAATGCGCCAGCAAGGCCGCCCAGGCCGAAGCGGCTTACCTGCGGCGTGTCCACGGGCATACCGCGGCCGTTCCACCCACCACCAAGGAGTCACCATGAGCACGCACTTCGTCGGCGAGGGCAACATCGGTTCTGCGCCGGACTACCGCGAGTTTCCGAACGGCAACGACGAGCCGCGCCGGCTGCTTCGCCTGAACGTCTACTTCGACAACCCGATCCCGAAGAAGGACGGCGAGTACGAAGATCGCGGCGGCTTCTGGGCGCCCGTGGAGCTGTGGCACCGCGACGCCGAGCACTGGAAGACGCTGTACCAGAAAGGTATGCGGGTGCTGGTCGAGGGCCGCACCGTGCGCGACGAATGGGAGGACGCCGACGAGAACGAGCGCGTCACGTTCAAGGTCGAAGCGCGGCGCGTGGGCATTCTGCCGTACCGCATCGAGTCGGTGGCGCTGAGCGCCAAGCCGGCTGCGGAGCAGTAGGCATGCTCTGGGGGCGGTTGCAACAGCCGGCAGTCGCCCTCTCTGCGCCAGCTATCCGAGGCTGCCAGCGAAGCGCCGTGCGTAGTCCTCGCGCTCAAAGGCTTCGACCACGAAGTCGATGAAAACCCGCGTCTTGCCCGGTAGCAGGCTGCGGCTGGCATAGTAGAGCGAGATGGCGCCCGCGTCGGCCCACCAGCGCGGCAGCACCCGCACCAATTCGCCCGACTCCAGCCACGGCAGCACGTCCGGCACCGCGAGCAAGGCCACACCCAGGCCCAGGCGTGCCGACTCCCTCAGCGCGGCCGGGTCGTTGACCACGACTCTTTCACGCATCACGGCGGTGGCCTCGTCACCTTGCGCGTTGCGCATGTTCCAAGTACGGATGCGACCCGACGTAAGCGAGCGCATGACGACACCATCCAGCTCTATCAGACCAGAAGGATCGGCTGGTGGCGTGCGTCGGGCCAGATACGCGGGAGATGCAACGGCGATGATGTGCGCCGGCGCCAGTGTCCGGGCGACCACGCCCGGCGCCAGCTCGAAGCCACCACCGATAGCGGCGTCGTAGCCTTCAGCGATCAGGTCTACCGCACGGTTCTCGAAATGCCACTCGGGCCGGATGCGGGGGTAGCGTTGCAGGAACTCCGGCAGTAGCGGCAGTACATGGCTCATCCCGAAGGTTGGCGCCAGACTGATCTTGAGCACGCCTGCGGGCTGGCCGTCTTCTGCCGATACCGCCGCGATGGCGTTCTGCAAAGACTCCAGATTGCCACCAATCGCGGTCAGGAATGACTCACCAGCCTCGGTCAGCGTCAGCTTGCGGGTCGAACGCTGGAACAGCCGCACTCCCAAATTGCGCTCCAGCATGGCCACGTTGCGACTCACCGCCGCCGGAGTGAGCGCAAGCCGCCGCGCCGCAGCCGAGAAGCTGCCGCTCTCGGCACTGCGCACGAACGACTCCAGGTTGGCCAGCGTCTCCATTTCCCGATATTAAACGAACACTTGAAAATAATCCAAGTGATTTGCCACTAATCAAGATGCAATGAAAGGGGGAAAGTCACTCCACCGAATCCCTCGGCAACCAAACGGAGTGAACCATGAGCAACGCAACCTCTTCCCAATCCCTTCCCCTGGCCGGCAAGACGGCTCTCGTGACTGGCGGCTCGCGCTCGATCGGAGCGGCCATCGCCAAGCGTCTGGCAGCCGATGGCGCCCAGGTCGCCTTTACCTACGTCGGCTCGCCCGCGCTGGCCGAAGAAACCGCCGCCGCCATCGAGTCGGCTGGCGGTCGGGCGCTGGCCATCCTGGCCAACTCGGGTGAACCCGACGCCGTGCGCGCCGCCGTCGCCAAGACGGTCGAAACTTTCGGTGGCCTGGACATCCTGGTGAACAACGCCGGCATCGCGTTGGGCGGCCCGATCGAGCAGATCAAGTTCGAGGACTATCAGGCGATGATCGCCGTCAACGTCACCGGCGTTTTCGTCGCCACGCAGGAAGCCGTGCGCCACATGAAGGACGGCGGTCGCATCGTCCACATCGGCAGCTCGATGACGAAGTACGCCTCGTTCCCCGGCGCTTCGCTCTACACGCTGACCAAGGGTGCCATCACTGGCTTCAACCGCAGCCTGGCACGCGACCTGGGGCCGCGCGGCATCACGGTCAATACCGTGCATCCCGGCCCCACGAACACCGACATGAACCCGGCCGATGGCGAACTGGCCAAGGCGCTGATCCCGCACATGGCGGTCGGCCGCTACGGCCAGCCGAACGAAATCGCCAACGTCGTTGCGTTCCTTGCCAGCCCGCAAGCCGCGTTCGTCACCGGCGCCGACATCCTGGCCGACGGCGGCTTTACGTCCTGAGTGCCCCTGGAGCGGGCCACCGGCCCGCTCCATAGCCCAAACCCGCAATCACCCACATCGCCACACTTCTTCAAGGAAATCATCATGAGCAAGTCGTCTTCTTCCATCGGCATCATCGGCGCGGGCAACATCGGCGCCGCCTTCGCCCGTGCGCTGGCACGCCGGAACATCCCGGCCATCCTGTCCAACAGCCGCGGGCCGGAGAGCCTGCAAGCCCTGGTGCAATCCATCGGCCCCAGTATTCGCGCCGGCACCCGCGAGGAAGCTGCTGCGCAGTCCATCGTGCTGGTCGCCGTGAACTGGTCGAAGCTGCCGGGCGCCCTGGCCGGGCTGCCGGACTTTGGCGGGCGCATCGTCATCGACGCCAACAATCCGATCGAGGCACCGCTGTTCAAGCCCGCCGAGTTGCACGGCCGAGCATCGAGCGAGGTGTTCGCCGGGCTGGTGCCGGGCGCGCGCGTGGTCAAGGCGTTCAATCATCTGCGCCCCGAACTGCTCGCCGCCGATCCGGCGGAACGCGGTGGCCAGCGCGTGCTGTTCTTCGCTGGCGACGATGCACACGCCAAGGCGGAGGTGGGTGCGTTGATCGGTCGGCTGGGCTTCGCCGGCATCGACCTTGGAACGCTGGCCGTGGGTGGACGCCTGACGCAGTTCCCAGGTGGGCCGTTGCCGACGCTCGAACTTGTGCGGTTCGGCTGAACCTGCTGGGTGACGAAAACAAGGAGTCCATCATGTCCAAGACAATTCTTTTCATCCACGGCGCCTGGCTGACGCCCGCCGTGTGGCAACCCTGGCAGCGCCGCTACGAAGCGCTGGGCTACGAGACGCTGGCACCGGCCTGGCCGCTGCTGGACCGCCCGGTGCAGGCACTGCGCGACGCAGCCGATCCGGCGCTCGGTACGCTGACGCTGGGGCGCATCGTGGATCACTACGCGGCCATCATCGCGACACTGCCCGAACCGCCCATCCTCATCGGTCATTCGTATGGCGGCCTGGTGGCGCAGATGCTGCTGGACCGTGGTCTCGGCGCGGCGGCGGTGTCCATCTCGCCGGCACCGGCCGCCGGCATCAAGCCTGGGCCCAAGGCCTTTCGTGCCGCGTTGCCGGTGTTCCTGGCCTGGCGTGGCTGGAGCCGGGCGTTGCGCATGGGCTTCGCAGGATTCGCGCGTGACTTCGCCAACGGGCTCGACGCCCGGGCCCAGCGCGAGGCCTTCGAGCGGCATGTGGTGCCGGCACCGGGTCGGATCTACTATCAGTCGGTACTGGGCATCGGTTCGGCCATCGAGTGGAGCAAGCCGGATCGCGCGCCGCTGCTGCTGATCAGCGCGGAGGACGACCGGACGGTCGAGCCCGGCATGGTTCGCCAGCATTACGATCGCTATCGTGCTTCGGCTGCACAGACCGAACTGAAGTCCGTCAATGGCCGTGGGCACTGGCTGATTGCGGACAGAGGCTGGGAGGATGTGGCCGACACAGCACTGCAGTGGGCGCTGTCATCGCAAGCCCAGAGTCGGAGCGATATCGTCCAAGCTGCCCATGCAACCTGAGCTGATCCACCTTGCCGTGGCCGACCCGTGTCGGCCACGGCTTCGGAAGCGGCAGTAACAGCACTCATCCGCTTCCCTTGCACCAACGCATGTCGTCGCATGCGTGCCGTGCCATCGCACAAGCTGGTGTCTTCCGCTTCCGTGTTGTTTGCTGCCGCGTGCGGGGCTGACGGGGATGCTGAGGGTCATTCGATGACCGTCACGCAGATCCCGGAGGCTTCATGCGCGTGTTCCTGTGCGAGAAGCCGTCCCAGGGCAAGGACATCGCCCGTGTGCTGGGTGCCGGTCAACGCGGCAACGGCTGCTACAGCGGCGCGGGTGTCGTCGTGACCTGGTGCATCGGTCATCTGGTGGAGGCGGTTCCGCCCGAAGGCTACGGCGAGCAATACAAGCGCTGGGCCATCGAGCAACTGCCCATTCTTCCTGAGCGTTGGCGTGTCGAGCCCAAGGCGGCGACCGCAGCGCAATTCAAGGTCGTGCAGCAGCTCGTCGCCAAGGCGGGCGAGCTGGTGATTGCGACCGACGCCGACCGCGAGGGCGAGATGATCGCCCGCGAGATCATCGACCTGTGCGGCTACCGCGGGCCGATTCAGCGCCTGTGGCTGTCGGCGCTCAACGATGCGTCGATCCGCAAGGCGCTGGGTGCGCTCAAGCCGTCCGCCGAGACGTTGCCGCTGTATTTCTCCGCACTCGCCCGATCGCGCGCCGACTGGCTGATCGGGATGAACCTGAGCCGCTTGTTCACACTGCTGGGGCGCCAGGCCGGCTATACCGGCGTGCTGTCGGTGGGGCGCGTGCAGACGCCGACGCTGAAGTTGGTCGTGGATCGTGATCGCGAGATCGCGCGATTCGTCTCCATGCCGTATTGGGCCGTGGATGTGCTGCTATCCCATGCCGGCCAATCCTTCACCGCGAGCTGGATACCGCCCGAAGGCAGCACGGATGCAGCGGGTCGCTGCCTTCAGCAGCCGGTGGCGCAGCAGGCTGCGGATCGCATTCGCGCGGCACGCGATGCGCAGGTCGTGTCGGTGGACACCGAGCGCGTGCGCGAGGCACCGCCGCTGCCATTCGATCTGGGCACCTTGCAGGAAGTGTGTTCGCGTCAGCTCGGCCTCGATGTGCAGGAGACGCTGGACATCGCGCAGGCGCTGTACGAGACGCACAAGGCGACGACCTATCCGCGCAGCGACTCGGGATATCTGCCCGAAAGCATGCTCGCGGAAGTGCCGGCGGTGCTCGATGCACTGCTCGCCACCGATCCCAGCCTGCGGCCCTTGATCGGCCAGCTCGACCGCAACCAGCGTTCGCGCGCCTGGAACGACGGCAAGGTGTCGGCTCACCACGGCATCATCCCGACGCTGGAGCCCGCCAACCTGTCGGCCATGAACGAGAAGGAACTGGCCGTCTACCGGCTGATCCGCGCTCATTACCTCGCGCAGTTCCTCCCGCACCATGAGTTCGACCGGACGGTAGCGCAGTTCTCGTGCGGCAGTCAGTCGCTGGCGGCCGTGGGCAAGCAGATTGCCGTCATCGGCTGGCGTGAGGTGCTGGCGACGCCGGGGCCGGACGATGCCGATGGCGAGGATGCGCAGCGCAGCCAGGTGCTGCCCGCCCTGCATGCGGGCCTGTCCTGCCCGGTCGGAAAGGTGGATCTCAAGGCGCTGAAGACGCTGCCGCCCAAACCCTACACGCAGGGCGAGCTGATCAAGGCCATGAAGACCGTCGCCAAGTTCGTGACCGACCCGCGCCTGAAACAGAAGCTGCGAGATACCACCGGCATCGGCACCGAGGCGACACGCGCCAACATCATCAACGGTCTGATCGGTCGCGGCTACCTGGTCAAGAAAGGCCGCGCCGTCCGCGCTTCCGACGCGGCATTCACGCTCATCGACGCGGTGCCCTCGGCCATCGCCGACCCCGGCACCACGGCGGTGTGGGAGCAGGCGCTCGACATGATCGAGGCCGGCCAGATGGCGCTGGACACCTTCATCGAGAAGCAGTCCGTGTGGGTCGGCCAGCTCGTGCAGCAGTACCGCGGCGCAACGCTCTCGCTCAAGCTGCCGCCGGCGCCGGCCTGCCCGCAGTGCGGCGCACCGATGCAGCAGCGCACGGGCAAGAGCGGCGCGTTCTGATCCTGCTCGCGCTACCCGGACTGCAAGGGTACGTTGCCGATCGAGTCCCCGACGGGCCGGCGCAGCGCACCGCGCAAGCGGCGCGCTGCCTCCAAGGCGTCCTGATCCTCGCTTCCCCCTGCCGCGCCGGCCCTTCACTGGCGGCGAGGCAAACGTCCCGCACCGCGCGGGACTCCAAAGCGCGCGTCTCCTTCTGCAACGGTGTGCGCGCCCCGTCTGCCCGCCATCGGGCGACGGGGCGAGAAGGTCATTGCTCCCACGAATCGCGCCCGCCGCCATTCCCTTGATCGGTGTGCCTTGCCTCGGTCATGAGGGGCTTCCTGACGCCTTGCCGCCGCGCGAGCCGTGAGGAGGCCCCTTGGGCCGAGGGTATTCCGTGCCGGTGCCCGCCGGCGGAACAACGGGCTCCCTTTGTGTGTGGATGCACGCCAGAGGATTCCGGCCCCAGCCACGAAACGGGCCGGGTGCGATTGCTGACGCAGCGAACGGCTTTGACGACGGCCCGCGCTGACGCAGCCCACAGGTGGTTTTCCTTCCTCTCCAGCCGAAGGCCCGCGTGGCCTTCGGCGCCCTGGTCCTTGCCTTGTCCCGTGACGCGGGCCTGCGCTAAAGCGGGCCGTCCGCGATTCGGTTTTCCCTGCGACGGCAGCCATGCTTCGCGCCCATCCTCACGCCATGCGTTGCTGACAGTCGTCAGCGGCATGCCCTGGCAGTCCCGGTCTTCAAGACTGCAACGCGGTTCGCCGCGTTGACCGATCCAGTCCGCTTCGCATCGCCCACCGCGGACGCTCGCCGGCCTGGCGACGATGCACTTTTCTCAACCACCCGAGGGGAACCCCATCCCCTGCGGGATGCGTGCTCCCCGACCCACCAAGGAGCACGGCATGTCTGAACCTTCCGCATCTTCCTCTGCAACCGCAGTGCGCAGTGGTGCGCTGGCGCTGACCTGGACCGGCAAGCGTTTGCCGCTACAGGTGCTGCGCAGCGCGGCCGGCCACTACATCGGCACACAAGACGACGAAGGCCCGGTATCGCGGGAGTCCGTCGAGTATTTCCCGAACCACCTCGCAGCACAGCGCGCCCTGGATACCCATGCCTGGACACAGCGCGCTCACCCCTGATTCCCACCCTTCAAGGAGTTCTCTCATGAATCTGTCTTTACCCGAAGACGTGCTCGATCAGATGGCGCTGGAACAAGCGCACTTCGACGCTGCACCGCAGGCCTTCTTCGAGGCCTGGAAGCGCGGCGCGCAGATCGCCGGCCACGAGTGGTTCGGCGACGGCACACGCGAAGGTCTGCAGCGTGCCACCACCAAGTGGGACCTGCGGCCCAACATGCTGATGCTCAACGACGCCTTGGGCGTGCTGAGCAGCGGTCAACGCATGTTCCTGTCCGCGATGGTGAGCTTCTACAACTCCCGCGAGGGCGGCGCGATGCTCAAGCGTTGCGGCTTCGAGGGGCTGTCCGACTTCGGCGGCCTCGATCTGGAACGGCGCCAGGTCATCGCTGACCTCACGCTGCACTACAACGGCTGGTGAGCCGCGCCTGGCAACCCACCGTCCTTTCATCCCACCCCACGAGGGACATGCGTCCCCGTTCGGGGCCATGTCCCTCCTTCTTTTCGCAGGAGCGGCCATGTCCCGAATCAGCATCTTCCACTGACCTGCACCGCCCGCCACCAGGGCGGCCAGACGCCGCGGCCGGCTGACCGGCTGCCACTTCATCCACTCGCTGGGGTTCAATCCCCGGCAGGGGATTGCCTCGGCCATCCTCTGCTGGAGAAATCCCATGTCCCATTCCAAAAACCCCTTCGTCCGCGGCTACGATGGCCTGTCCGTGCAGCGGCTGCTGGCGATTTCCTACGACGACGACTGCCCGTTGAGCTATCTGCCGCTGCACGTCTCGCAGTCGCACCTGCTGGACAGCCAGGTCGAGCGCCATGCCTGCGTCTTCTGCGACGACTTCGCGCTGATCACCGAGGGCCAGAACGTGCCGCCCGAGCTGGACGCGCAGTGCCCCAGCCACGGCATCGCCCGAAACCTCGTCTACGCCGTCATGGCCGAAGAAGCCGGCCAGCCGCTGCACGTCGGCGATACCTACTCCGAGGAAGCCGCGCGCGAGGTGGTACGCCGCCTGCGCTTCGAGACCGGGTTCTACAGCCGTGCTTGGGAAATCAGTTCGGCGCACATCACCGAGGAGGCCGGCCGCTTCCTCGCCGAACTGGCGGACATCGCCACGCCGAGCGGTTTTCTGTTCGTGGCCTTCCGCATTCCCTACAGCCCGGCGGTCGGCGTGAAGCTGATCGCCACGCCCTGGACGGATGCGAACCTGCAACAGGTCGAGGGCATCACCGCCGAAGAGCTGCGGCAGGAGCACCGGGCCAAGGGCGTGCCGGAGTCCCTCGTGGAAGTGTTGCACCTGGCTGCGCTCGCCGACGTTCGCATGTTGGTGTTCGATGCCGACGCGTCCGTGCTGGACGGGCTGACGCTCTACGACGACGAGTAACCCGCAACCCATTCGAGCCCCCACGTCGGGGCTCTTCTTTTTCATCGAACGCGGTGGCGGCCGCCGTTTTCGGAGGACGATTGCCCGAGATGTCCGACGCCCATGGCGCTTCCCTGATACCCAGGCCAATCCATGACCTATCGGCAATGCAGGGCGGCGATCAGCGGACAGGACACATTGCCTTGGTGCGCATGGCACTCACCGACCAGCTTGGATAAGGCTGCCTCGATCCGGCTCAGGTCGGACAGCTTGGCGCGCACGTCGTCCAGCCGTAAGGCAGCCAGTTCCGCCGCCTCGCTGCAATGGGTGCCATCCTCCAGTTTCAGAAGCTGCCCGATCTCGTCCAGGCTGAAGCCCAGCCGCTGCGCCGCTTTCACGAACTTCACCCGCGCCACATCGGCGCTGCCGTAGCGGCGGATGCTGCCGTAGGGCCGGTCCGGTGTCGGCAGTAGCCCCCTGAGCTGATAGAAGCGGATCGTCTCGACATTGACCCCGGCCGCCTTGGCGAAGGCGCCGATGGTCAGGCTATCCGGTTCGGTGTTCATCACGCTTGAGTCCGTAGTTAACTACGGAAGTAACGTTACAGCATCAAGCGAAACCTCGAAAGGAGAACCTCATGTCGGAACCGCAATCCGGGCGTGGTGCCTTGGCCGCCGGTGGCCTCGCCGCCGTCCTCGCCTCGACCTGCTGCCTCGGCCCGCTGGTGCTGGTCGCGCTCGGCTTTTCCGGCGCCTGGATCGGCAACCTCACCGCGCTGGAACCGTACCGGCCGATCTTCATCGGTGCGGCGCTCGTCGCGCTGTTCTTCGCCTGGCGCGCCATCTTCCGGCCGGCCCATGCCTGCAAGCCGGGCGAGGTCTGCGCGATTCCGCAAGTTCGCACGACCTACAAGCTCATTTTCTGGATCGTGGCCGCCTTGGTGGTGGTCGCGCTCGCCTTTCCCTATGTCCTTCCGCTGTTCTACTGACAGGAGATCATCATGAAGAAACTTGCCGCACTCGTGGCCCTGGCCGCCATCGTCGCCACGCCCGCTTGGGCCGCCATCCAGACCGTCACGCTGTCCGTGCCCGGCATGACCTGCGCCGCCTGCCCGATCACGGTCAAGAAGGCGCTCTCCAAGGTCGAGGGCGTCAACCAGGTCGACGTGAGCTTCGACAAGCGCGAGGCGGTCGTGACGTTCGACGACGCCAAGACAACGATCCAGAAGCTGACCGAGGCCACCACCAACGCCGGCTATTCGTCCAGCGCGGTGCGCTAGTCACCGAGGCGTGTCGCCATGAATCCGATCATGCGTCTCGCCGACAAAACCGGCTCGCTCGGCGCGCTGGTGTCCGCCATGGGCTGTGCGATGTGCTTTCCCGCTATCGCCAGTTTGGGAGCCGCGATCGGCCTCGGCTTCCTGAGCCGCTGGGAAGGGCTGTTCGTCAATACGCTGCTGCCGGCCTTCGCTTGGCTGGCGTTGGTCATCAACGCGCTGGGCTGGTTCAGCCACCGGCAATGGCATCGCAGTGCGCTCGGCATGCTGGGGCCGACGATCCTGCTGCTCTCGCTCTATCCCTGGTTCCAGTACGGCTGGAGCAGCTACGCCACTTACACCGGGATCGGGCTGATGCTGGCGTTGTCGGTCTGGGATCTGGTGTCACCGGCCAACCGCCGCTGCGGGCCGGACGGCTGCGAACTCCCCGCGAAACACGGATGAAGCGGTCGCCACGAGAGGAATGAGACCATGACGCAACTGCAAATCACCGGCATGACCTGCGAATCGTGCGCGGCCCACGTCAAGGAAGCGCTGAAGCGGGTGCCCGGCGTGCGTTCGGTGGAGGTGTCCTACGCCAAGGGCAATGCAACCCTGGCCATGACCGCAGAGACTTCGACCAAAGCTCTGCTCGCTGCCGTCGCCGGACTCGGATACCGGGCCGCGCTGGCTGATTCACCGACTGCGCCGCCGCGTGGAGGGCTGTTCGACAAGGTGCGCGAATGGGTTGGCGGCGGGGACAAGACCGGCCACGACGACGGCAAGCTGCATATCGCCGTTATCGGCAGCGGCGGCGCGGCGATGGCCGCGGCGCTCAAGGCCGTCGAGCAGGGCGCGCGGGTGACGCTCATCGAACGCGGCACCCTCGGCGGCACCTGCGTCAATGTCGGCTGCGTGCCGTCCAAGATCATGATCCGCGCCGCGCACATCGCTCATCTGCGCGCGGCGAGCCCGTTCGACGACGGCATCGCGGCAGCAACGCCGGCCATCCTGCGCGAGCGGTTGCTTGCCCAGCAGCAAGCGCGCGTCGAGGAACTGCGCCGCGCCAAGTACGAAAGCATCCTGGACGGCAATCCATCCATCACGCGGCTGGCGGGCGAGGCCCGGTTCAAGGACGCGCGCACGCTGACCGTGGCGACTGCAGACGGCGGCACACGCGAAGTGAGTTTCGACCGCTGCCTGATCGCGACCGGCGCGAGTCCGGCGATCCCGCCGATCCCCGGCTTGAAGGACACGCCGTACTGGACCTCGACCGAGGCGCTGGCGAGCGACACGCTCCCTGAGCGGCTGGCAGTGATCGGCTCGTCGGTGGTGGCCGTCGAACTGGCGCAAGCTTTCGCCCGGCTGGGCAGCCGGGTCACGATCCTGGCGCGCAGTACGCTGTTCTTCCGTGAGGACCCGGCCATCGGTGCGGCCGTCACCGATGCCTTCCGCGCCGAAGGGATCAAGGTGCTGGAACATACGCAGGCGAGTCAGGTGGCTTATCGGGACGGCGGATTCGTGCTCATGACCGGGCAAGGCGAGCTCTCCGCCGACAAGCTGCTGATCGCCACCGGCCGCAGCCCGAATACGCAGGCAATGAATCTGGCAGCGGCGGGCGTGGCGGTAAACAAGCAGGGGGCCATCGTCATCGACGCGGCGATGCGCACCAGCGCGCCGGACATCTACGCTGCCGGCGACTGCACCGACCAGCCGCAGTTCGTCTATGTGGCGGCGGCGGCCGGCACCCGTTCGGCGATCAACATGACCGGCGGCAAAGCGGCGCTCGACCTGACCGCGATGCCGGCCGTGGTCTTCACCGACCCGCAGGTCGCCGCGGTCGGGCTGTCCGAAGCCGAGGCCCACCTCAAGGGAATCGAGACCGACAACCGCACCCTCACGCTCGACAACGTACCGCGCGCGCTCGCCAACTTCGACACGCGCGGTTTCATCAAGCTGGTGATGGAGGAAGGCACGCGCCGGCTGATCGGCGTGCAGGCGGTCGCGCCGGAGGCGGGCGAACTGATCCAGGCGGCCGCGCTGGCGATCCGTGCCCGGATGACGGTGGAAGAACTGGCCGACCAGTTGTTCCCCTACCTCACGATGGTCGAGGGGCTGAAGCTGGCGGCGCAAACCTTCAAGAAGGACGTGAAGGCGCTGTCCTGCTGCGCCGGCTAGAAATTGAGACGGAAGCCGGTGGTCAGGATGTAGTCGTTTCGCAGCGCGCTGCCGTTCAGGTGCTGCGAGACCGGTATCTGAATGCCCGCTTCGAGCACCCATTTGCGGGTCACATACTGCACGGTCGGCGTCAGGAACAGCGTCGTGCCGCCCGAGTTCGGATCGTCAGCCCCATTGACCCGATCCTTGGCGACATGAATCAGGTTGGCCTCCAGCCCGCCGTAGAGAAAGCTGGGGACGCCTTCGCCCAACGTGCCGGGCCACAGCCGGCGCTGGACCGACAGATCGAGGCGGCTGACCGCGCCGGCGCGGAAGCTGTTGGCCTCGCCGTTGCGCTGATGGGCGAGTTGGACGTCCCAGCCCCAATCCAGGGATTGGAACGACGCCACCGCGCCGCCTTGCCAGTCCCAAGAGCCAGAACCCGGCTGGAGCATCGGCGGCAGCCGTCCAAGGCGGTCGGAAGCGTGGTCATCCCCGGTCGGCGCCTTGACGCCGAGAAACGGCGCGATGCGGAAGGTATGCCCCGTCGCGTTGGCTTCAAAGGCCGTGTAGCGGCCCATGAACATCGCATCGCCAAAGCCCGACTGGCTGCGCGTCGCGTCCGCCCCGCCCACGTTCATCGACAGCCGCTTGTCTGCATAAGGCAGCACCGCGAACACGGCAAAGTCGCGGGTGACGCCGTAGCCCAGCACGGACATCAGACCGGAAACCTCCATGCGGCGGTTCATCGGTGATGGATCGTCGGTGCTCTTCATGTAGACGAACTGCTCGCGCAGAATCCACTCGTCCTTGGAGATGGGCAAGGCTGTGTTGAAGGTCAGCGGCGCTGCGTTGGCGGCCCCCGCCGCAGCGCACAGCAGCGCCGCCGTCGCGATGCATCCGGGCCGGGGCTTCATTTGGTTTCTTCCCTGGATACCTTCGCCTCGCCGGGCGTAAAGCCGGCGTCATGGATAAGCTGCTTGTAGCGGGCGATGTCGGGCTGCGTGCCCGGCTTGAGTTCAATACGCACGTTCTGGTCTTTCAGGCTCGCAGCCGCGTGATCGACTTCGTCCGCCTTGCGGAGGCTCTTCTCCAACCCATAGGCGCAGAACGGGCAGGTCATGCCCTTGACGGCAATGTCCACCACCTGGCGCTCCGCGCCGAAGGCCATGAGTGGCAGGCAAAGCGCCAAGGCTGCTGCCAGGTGTTTCAGATAGGGTCTTTGCATGACGATGATCGCCTTCGAGGATGGGAGGCTCAGACCCCGAGCCAGATACGGATCGGCAGCGCCAGATAGGCGGCGAAGAAGCCGATGCCCCAGATGGCGGCCGAGACACCATGAATCCGCCGGTTCCAGCGCTGGGCGCGCTCGCACAAGCGCCCCAGCTCGGGATCGCTCGGGCAGGCGCGACCCGGCCGGTAGAGCAGCCAGCCGGAGGCCAGCAGCATCAGCCCAGAGCCCGCGAACGCCCAGGTCTTGTGCAGGGCCAGCGTGACCAGGAACGGCACGGCGCTGGTGACGGCCGCCACGGCGGCACCCAGGCCCAGCGTGACGAACAGGATCGGCAGGGCGCAGCAGATCAGCGTGCCGCTTGCGGCGAACAGCGTCAGCCAACTGACCGTGTTTTGCCGAAGCAGCGAGGGGTCGGTCTTCATGGCGCGCCCTACCAGGTGAGCCAGGGGAAAAAGGCGAACCAGCCATTGAGCAGATACAGGCCGGTGAGCATCAGCAGGATGCTGCCGGCCAGTTCGAAAGTCCTTTGGTAGCGTCCGAGCGGTTTCATATGCTCGATCCGCTCCAGCGCGGCCGCCGCCAGAGCCAGGGGAATCGCGCGTCCGATGGCAAAACTGGTCAACATCGCCGCGCCGAACAGCGGCGAGCCGCTACCCGCCGCCACGCCCAGCAGCACGACGAGCGCCGGGGCGCAGGAGGGGCAGACGGCGACCGAGAACGGGATGCCGAGCGCGAACGCACCCCAGCCGCTGGCGACACGCTTGGCCTTGAAGCCGAGCGCCGGCAACGGCAACTTGATCCACCCGGTCCACAGCAGACCCAGAATGATCAGCCAGGGGCCAAGCAGCAGCCCCCACCAGCGCCCGGCCAGCGCCTGCACCCCTTGGCCGCCGAGTCCTGCCACCGTTCCCAGCAAGGCATGCGCAGTGATCAGACCCGCGATGAAAGCCAGTCCGTAACGGATGGCCTCCCGTGGCTCGCGCGCCCGCGTCACGTAGGCGAGCGGCACCGGCAGCGCGGCAATCGCCAGCGGGCTCAGGCTGAAGAGCAGCCCAGCCAGCAGGCTGATGCCGCTGGCGGCCCACACGCCTTGGGAGGACAGTTGGCGTAGGGTCTCAAGCTCCATCGCCACGCTCCCCATCGCGCCGACGCAGTTCTGCCACAAGCTGTTCGACGGTCGGCAGCGTGGTGAACACCAATTCGCCGTCCACGGCGAGCGCGGGCAGCGTCAGTACACCCAGATCGACCGCGCGGTCGAGGTCATCGAGGACATTGACCTCGCGCCACTCGATACCGGGCATCGTTTCAGCCGCCGCCTTGAGCGCCGTCGTCGCCCCCGCGCACTTGGCACAACCTGGAGTAAAGAACAGCTCGATCTTCATGTGCGCTCCGCCTCAAAGCTGACCGCTTCCAGTGCCGCCAGGATCGGGCAGTCATCGACCGGCAGCGAACCGCCAGCGCACTCGGCGATCAGCACGTCGAGCGCGGCGGACATCTTCTGGATGGCGCGAATCTTGGCGGCGAGCTGGAGTTTCTTTTCGATGGCGCGGCTCTTCACGTCGTCGCAGCAAGCGCCGTCGGCCTGGCGCAGATGCAGCAGGTCGCGAATCTCTGCGAGCGTGAAGCCGCAAGCCTGGGCGTGCTGGATGAAGCGCACCCGGCGCACCGCATCCTCGCCATAGAGGCGATAGCCGCTATCGGTCTTGCTTGCCGGGGCGAGCAGCCCCTCGCGCTCGTAATAGCGCAGCGCGTCGGGGCTGATGTCACCCGCCTTGGCGAGCTTGCCGATGGTCAACATCACGGCTGGCCAAGGCCGGCGGCGCGCAGGCTGGCTTCATCGATGCCGCGACCGGCGCAGCAGTCGGCAAGCCGGCCGTCGATCGCCACTGCCGGCACCGAGCGCACGCCGAGCGTCTTCGCGCGCTGTGCCACGGCGATGTCACGCATGTCGAGCATATCGACTTCGCACGACGGGCAGGCCAAGCTCTTTACAAGGGTTTCAACATCGGTGCAGGCCGGGCAGCCGGCGCTGAACACCTCGACTTTGCGTTTGGTAGTCATTTCAAGGCTCCTGTTGATGTTCGTGATGAGTTGCAGCTACGCGGATGCGTGCTACCCCGTCACGATTTCAGGATAAACCTTGGAGCGAACTCCAGAGTCAAGGGGGCAGCCGGACGAATGAAGGCCACATCATCGAATCCACGCTTTCAAGGGCGTGCCCCCCATGCGGGGGCTTTTCCTTCTCATGGAACGTGGTGGCGACAGGTTGCCGATTCCCGGACGACGGGCGCCCGCGCCTGCCGCACGCTTCCCGCATGTTCGCTGGCGTTGCCGGCAGCATGCCCAGGCAGTCGAGACCTTCAAGACTGCGGCGCGGTTCGCCGTGCTGGTTGCTTCGTTCTCCGGGCGCACCCGCGTCCATCCACCTCACCCTCAAGGGACAGACCTCCCTTGCGGGCGGGAGTCCCTTGGTTGCCACAAGGAGTCTCCCCATGGATACCCAAGCCATCCGCGCACAGATGCCGACGCTCGTTGTCGGTCATGTGCCTTCCAACGTCCGTTCGTTCAAATTCAACATCTTCGACGGCCAGCCCAAGGTTTCGACGCTGGGCTTTCACATCGACCCGAAGCCTTTCGAGGGCAAGGTCATCGCCACCACCGACGAGGCCATCGTCGTCAAGACGGGACGGGCCGAGTTCGCGGTGCTCGATCGCACGCTCGTGACCGAAGTGCCCGACGAGGGCGCCAAGGTGCAGGTCGAACCCTATGTCAGACGCCGCTTCGACGGTCAGCGGGCGGACACGCCCGAGGAGCAGACCGAGTTCACCGCCGACGGCCAGCCCTACACGGTGAAGCGGTTCGTGCTCGGGTCCGCACCGGCGAAGCTGCCGATTCCCGAGCCGCGCTGCCCCGAGCTGCAGGAGCTGGTCGACCAACTGGAGCAGTTGCCCGCTCCCGATGGTTTCCGGCGCATCACCCACATGCTGGTGGATGCCGGTGCGCGGGACATCACCTGGGTCGATCCGCTGCCCGCCGACATCATCCGCACGCCGCCTGCCATCGGCTTCACCGTCGCCACGATGAAGTTCCAGGGTCGCGTCACCGTGCTGTATGAGCGTGGCCTCGACCTCTACGCGGTGGAGCTGCACCGCGACGGCGATCTGATCGAACGGGTCGATGAGGTGTTCTTCGACACCCTCGGCGAGACGCTGGAACGGCTGATCGACGACGGGAGCTGGAGACGCATCCGCGTGCAGTGCCTGTCGGGTCGCAAGGCTGTCCGGCACTGACCTCCCAGCAGCTTCCCGCCTTCGCGGCGGGAAGCCTCTCTTCCTGCCTCCCTGGAGATC
>JALRLM010000013.1 GCA_023254435.1 Hydrocarboniphaga sp. | reverse complement strand
TCACCAGCTGCTGGTAAATGGATCCAATTTGAAGGGGGCGATTCCCATTCGCGTTTCTGCGTCGAGGTTAACATGGCGAGTGTACACGCTGGGGACAAGTCTCCAGTCGTAGATACGTGGGACTGTCTCGACAATACCTTTGACAACCTGCTCTGGACTCACAATGTTTCTACTTCTCAGCTGGTATCTAACACCGTGTCGTTGCCGGACATGTGCCTTGAGGCCCCAGCAGAGATCTCTCCTTTGCCTCCCTCACCATCTCCCAGGAGGCCGACACCAATGTGGCGACTAGTTGCCCACGCTTCCTATCGTTTCGAGCTGGCCGGAACGGTCGGCGGCGTGCCCGTGGGCTACGACGGCTCGGTGCTCGAAATCAGCATCGACGGCGGCGAGTTCCAGGACGTGGAAGCGGCCGGCGGTACCTTCACCGAAGGCGGCTACAACGGCTACGTGCTGGCGATCGAGTCCAACGACCCCAACCTGCCCTATGGTCCGCGCGGCTTCGTCGATGAGAACGAAGACTTCTTCGCGCCGGCCACGATCAGCTTCGGCACCTCGCTGGCCGGTCACAGCGTGCGCTTCCGCTTCCGCATGGTGACCGACATCGCGGTGGGTGACTTCGGCTGGTTCATCGACAACTTCCGCTTCACGGGTGTCACCACGCCGCCGTTCAGCAACCAGGTGCCGGAAGGCTCGGCCGACAACGCCAACCGTCCGCCGCACGTCAGCGTCCCGGCCAGCTTCAGCACGCCGGAACGCGCCACGGGTTCGACCACGCAGGCCACGGTGACGCTGGCCGCGAGCGCGGTGGATCTCGACGGCGTCGACACGCTGACCTACACCTGGACGCAGACGGCCGGCCCGGCCGTCACGCTCACGGGCGCCAGCACGACCACGGCGAGCTTCGTCGCGCCGAACATCGCCGCCGACACGATGCTGAGCTTCGACTTCACGGCCAGCGACGGCGTGGCGTCGGACAGCGGCTCGGTCACGGTGACGCTCACCAACGTCAACAGCCCCGGCTCGGTCGTCATCACCGGCCCGGTCCAGCAAAGCGTCGGCAAGACGGCGACGTTCACGTCCACGGCCAGCGATCCGGATGGTGCGGTGACCTACGCCTGGACCGTGACCGGTCCGTCGAGCGTGGCGGTCGCGGGTGCCAGCACGGCAACGGCGAGCTTCGCGCCGGAGAAGGCAGGCACCTACACGGTGACGCTGACCGTCACCGATCCGGAAGGCGCCACCACCTCGGCCACCACGCCGTACGAAGTCACGCAGCCCATCAAGGGCGGCGGCAGCTTCGACTGGCTGCTCGCGCTGGGTGGCCTCGCGGCCTTCGGTGCGCGTCGCCGTCGTAACCGGCATGCGTAAAGCCTGAGGCGTTTCCACGGACCGTTCGCCACGGTCCCGCAGCAAGACTTGGGGGAGCCTTCGGGCTCCCCCAAGTCGTTTGGGCGCCGATCAGCCTGCCGTGACAGCGCCGGGCTTTGATGCTGCAATGCGGGCATGCGCCTGACCCGCCTGCTCCCGATCTCCCGCATCGTCTGCCTGGCCGCCCTGCTGGCCGGCTGCCAGACGCCGCCCGCCGATTCCGCAGAGGCCCAGGCGACGACGACAGCCCCACTTGCACCGACCGCGAACACTGCCGGCTCGCAGCCGAAGCCGTCGCCGGGCGTGGGTACGCTGCCCAAACTGCCGACACCAGGAAAAACTGCCATGGAGAGCGACGAGTTGATTCGCCTCGAACGCTCGGGCTGCGGCTTTCGCTGCCCGGCCTATCAGTTGAGCGTCTACGCCGACGGTCGCGTGCGCTTCGTCAGTCGCGCGCATACCGCCGTCGAAGGCGAGCAGCGGTCGCAGATCGACGCCGAGCGCCTGCAAGCCCTGCTCGCCCGGCTGCGCGCCGAACTGCCCGCCGTGGCCGGTCGCTACGTGCCCGGCAGCAAGGATTGCGGCCAGATGCGCACCGACCAGCCCACGGTCAGGCTCGCCGTGCGCAATGGCGACGGCCTGATCGAGTCACAGCACTACACGGGCTGCGAAGGCGCGCCGCGCCAGCTCGCCGAGCTCGAGAACCACGTCGACGCCGCCACCGGCAGCGCCGCCTGGATCAGCCGCAAACCGATCCTTTAGGACCTGCCCCAAGCGCCTCGCCCTCGAAGGGCGAGCGATCCTCCGCCCTTACGGTCTGACGCGCGGCCGCACCGGCCGCCGCCGCGGGCGATTTCATCAGGTAGGCCATCGCGTCTTCGGTCGAGGCCTCGTAGAGCGGGTCGTACCAGGGATTCAGAAACGGCATTTCCTTGGCCAGCAGCCAGCCTACGCTCGGCAACAGGCCAGCCTGCTGCGCCTGCTTCCATTGACGCCAGAACCAGGGCCTCCAGGCACGCGGCTTGTCGGCGGCGAACTGCGGGTCCTGCTGCATGAGATGCGCAGCGCCGTCCATCCACAGCCCGAACACCAGCGGAAACGTGATCGCGGTGAGATAGAAGCGCGAGGCATAGCGCCCGCCCAGATGGCGATACAGGTCGAAGGCCACCGAGCGATGCTCGATCTCCTCGGCGCCGTGCCAGCGAATCAGGTCGACCAGCGAGGGATCGGCACCGGCCGCGTCCCACTGCTTGTTCTCCAGCGCATAGCGGCCCAGCACGCAGGTCATGTGCTCCACCGAGGCGACGATGCCCAGGCGGAACAGCAGCCAGCGCCGCTGCAGCATGCGCGGCAGCTTGCGCCCGAAAGGCTGGTCGGCGAGCACCACGTCGAACAGAAACTCCATGATGCGCGTGTTGCGCAGCGTGTCGACGCCATGCTGCTTGAGGTAGGACTCGATGACGCCGACATGCGCCTGAGCGTGCATGCCTTCCTGGCGCACGAACTGCTGCACGTCGTCGCGCAGCTTGGCATCCGTGATCAGCGGCAGCGCCTGGTTGAAAAGCCGGCAGAACCACAGCTCGCCGGCCGGCAGAATCAGGTTGATCTGGTTGATCAGATGGCTCGCGAACGGCTGCTGCGGAATCCACTCCAGCGGCGTCTGCGACCAGTCGAACAGCACCTTGCGCGCGACCAGCCGGCCCTGCGTTCCCGAAATCGTCTGCTGATACGGTGCGGCGAGCCTGTCGAAATCCGCGCGCGTCGAAAAATCGTCCATCGTGAAAAACAGCTCCAGTCTCGCGGCACCAGCGCCGCATCAATCCAGGGTCCGGGGCGATGCTCGCGCCGCTGCCGGCGCCTCGCCCCTATCGTTCAGTCGTTCGTTCAGTCGTCGCCGCGCAATCGCGGATCGATGCGCGCGACACGGCGCGCCAGGCCCGGCACCACGCGCGAGATCCAGCGCGAGGCATGCGCCTCGATGCCCACGGGCACCTCGGCCAGATCCTGCTC
>JALRLM010000584.1 GCA_023254435.1 Hydrocarboniphaga sp. | reverse complement strand
AGGGCAGTTCGATCGCGGCGACCTGGTGGCCTGCGTCGATCCCGACGGCCGCGAAATCGCACGCGGGCTCGTCAACTACGGCCATGCCGATGCGCTGCGCATCCTCGGCGCCAAGCGCGAGGAACTCGCGCAGCGCCTGGGTTATCCGGGCGAACCCGAGCTCGTGCATCGCGACAACCTCGTGCTCGTCTGAGCGAGCACGTATCCTGTTGCGCGGCGGCACATCGCCGCAGCACATCGAATCCACGGATGAAAAAATCGCGACTGTTGCTCGCCGGCCTGCTGTTCTCGTCGCAGGTCGCGGCCGAAACCGTTACCCAGCAGTCCGGCTGGGCTGCCTGGAACAGCAGCATCAAGTTCAGCGAGCATTGGGGCTCGCTCAGCGACGTGCAGATCCGCTCGGGTGACAACTGGGCCGACACGCAGAACCTGATGTTCCGGCCCGGGCTGACCTATTTCATCAACCCACGCAGCAGTTTCACGGTCGGCTATCTGTGGAATGGCACCTTGAACGCGCCGTCGGGCGACCTGGTGGAACATCGCATCTGGCAGCAGTACATCTACACGCAGCAGCTGGGTTCGGTGCCGCTGATGCATCGCTTCCGGCTGGAGCAACGCTTCGTCGAGCAGGCCTCGGGCGGCGACCGCCGTTTCTCGCAGCGGCTGCGCTACTTTGCTCGGGCGGTGATTCCGGTCGCCCATACCGAAGGGGCCTTCACGCGCGGCGCTTTCATCGGCCTGCAGAACGAAAGCTTCTTCAACGTACAGCATCGCGATGCCGTCAACGGTGCCTTCTTCGACCAGAACCGCGCCTACTTTGCGGGCGGTTACCGGCTCAGCAAGCAGGTCGATCTCGAGCTTGGCTATCTGAACCAGTACATCAACGGTCGGGCCGACGACACGCTCAACCACATCGTGCAGTTCGCGCTCTATACGCGCTTCTGAACCCACAAAAAAAGAACCACGGCGCCGCGCCTGGCGGACACCGTGGTAACACGCTTGAGGGTGGTGAGCGGGGTCTCTTAGAAGCGCATGGTCACGCCGGCCATCACCGAGCGTTCCGCGCCCGGGCGCATGCCGTTGGCGTGGTCGGTGACGTAGAGCTTGTCGGTCAGGTTGCGGCCCTGCAGCCAGATCGTGGTCATCGGCTTGCGGCCGAAGGCGTAGCTTGCGCGTGCCGAGTAGATCGTGTGGCTGGAGACTTCACCGAGCACGGCGGGTTCGCGGATCTCCACCGCGTCGCCGGGCTGCAGCGGCACGCCGTCCTCGTCGGCCAGCACCAGGTCGCGCGTATTGGCCAAGTCGGTAAAGAAGCTGCCGAAGTGGCTGGCCGTGGCGCTGATCTCGAAGCCCGAGCGATGCGCCAGGCCCAGCGTGAGGCTGCCGGCGTTCTCGGGCACTTCGGGAATGCGGTTGCCGTCGAGGTCGCCGTCGGTGAACTCGGCGCGCGTGTAGTTGTAGGCCAGGTCGGCGAATGGCGCGAAGCCCGAGGCGGTGTCGCCGGGCGCCAGTCCCCAGCGAATGCCAAGATCGAAGCCATAGGCGACGGAGTCCTCGGCGTTCACGGCCAGATTCTCGTCGTCGATGGTGTAGGGCTCCTGCACCACGGTGTCGTGGATCACGTTGTAGAACACCGCGCCTTCCACTCGCAGCGCGCGCGACGGTGCGCTGCGGAAGCCGAGCTGCGTATTGATGCCGGTTTCAGGCTCCAGCGGAAACTCCTCGGCGGTACGGGCGAAGGCCGGCGTGTAGCCGCGCGCGATGTTGCCGTAGACCTGCGTGCGCTCGCTGGCTTCGTAGAGCAGGCTGATGCTGGGCAGCACCAGCGTGTTGTCGTCGGTCTCGCGTTCGTTGATGAAGGTGTCGGCCTCGAACTTGAGCTCCTTGCTCTGCGTGTAGTGCTCCACGCGCACCCCCGGCGTGATCGACAGCTTGCCGAAGTGCATCGTGTCCTGGAAAAAGCCCGAGACCGCCGAGGCCTGGTATTTCTCCAGCATGGCTTCTTCGAAGTCGTTCTCGCCGAAGTAGTGACCGCGATTGCCGACGCTGAGCACTTCGCCGACGTCGCCGAAGGATTCGGCGTTGTCGAGGAAGTGACGCTCGAAGCGAACGCCCCACTGCAGGTCGTGACGCAGGCCGAAGGCCTGCGCGTCGGACAGCTGCATGCGCGAGTCGACGCCGTAGGTGTTGTACTGACGATCGCGGCTGATCATCACGCCGCTCTGGCCACGCACGAATTCGCGCTCGGGATCTTCGTAGACGAAGTCCGGCAGGGCGTCGAGCTCGATCTCGTCGGGGTCGACCGTGAAGCGCGGGCGATCGATGTCGGTGGCGAACAGGCTGGTCGACATCGACAGCCGGTCGCTGAACTGCACATCGTGAACCAGCGCATACTTCTGGTAGTCCACCGCGATGGTGTTGTATTCCTGCGCGAAGCGGTCACGCTTGCGCCGCGGGGCCAGATCGAACTCGATCGGCGTCAGGTTGCTTTCGTCGTAGTTCGAACGCTCGCGCAGATACGTGGCCGAGAAGCGCAGCTTCTGGCGCTGCGAGATCGCCCAGTCGGCGCTGGCGTAGAAGTCGTCGAACTGGGTTTCCTCGATATCGAACACGCCGTCGGCATCCATGCCCGTATACGAGAACACCGTGCCCAGCGCGCCGTCGGTGCGCGTGTGCATGGCGTGGCGCTTGAACGTGCCGAGGTCGCCGGCGCCGAGCTCCAGCGTGGTTTCGGGCGTCAGCGTCGGGCGCTGGTTGATGAAGTTGACGATGCCGTGGTTGTTGAGCGGGCCGTGCAGGACGTGTCCGGCGCCCTTGAGCACGTCGACGCTCTGCAGGCGCTCGACGGGCGGCGTGTAGTGCGCGCTGGGGTCCAGGTAGGTGGAGGCGTTGATCGGCACGCCGTCTTCGAGCAGCAGGGTCTTGCGCGAGCGGCGCGACGGCGCGCCGCGAACGCCGATGCTCGATCGGCGACCCAGGGCATCGTCGTCGATGTGGCGCAGGCCCGGAATGAAGTCCAGCGCATCGTGCAGCGTGTAGGGGCGCAGCGCGTCGATCTGCTCGTCGGTCAGGCGCGAGGCGGCGCCGGGCGTCAGCTCGATCTGGTCGGGCAGGCTGCCTTCGACGTTGATGGGTGGCAACTGCACGATGCCGTTCGTGCGCGGCGGTTCGCCGCTGGCGGTGCTGGACGCCGGTTCGGTGGCCGCGCGTTTGCGCCGGTCTTCCGCTTCCTGCGCCGAGGCGCCGTCCACTGCGCCACACAACCCGGCGACGATCACCAGGGCTCTACGCGTCGATGCCGACATGCTCTCTCTCCTCCATCGCCGTGGGCGGCGATTCGTTCGTCCGTTGATCAAGGGCTGATCGAAGGCGACGCGCGCCGATATCCGGCGGGCATCGCCCTTTCCACTGAACGGGAGGATACGAAGGCGCAGGGTCGCAAGAACCGGGAAGTTTTCCCGGTTTCGGCCCCGGCTTGTGTCGCCTGGGCCGGCGTGCTGCGGACAAACGAAAACGCGGGCCGTGAGGCCCGCGTTCGGTACAGCGTGCTGCTGAATCGCCTTTGAGGCTAGGGGCTTAGCCCAGAGCCTTGATGTGGGCGATGAGGCGGCTCTTGTGACGAGCGGCCTTGTTCTTGTGGATCATGCCGCGATCGGCGTAGCGATCGAGCACCGGAACCATTTCCTTGTAGGCGGCTTCGGCGGCGGTCTTGTCCTTGGCGTCCAGGGCCTTGACGACCTTCTTGACGTAGGTGCGGATCATCGAACGCTGGCTCGCGTTGCGGGCGCGGGCCTTTTCGGACTGGCGTGCGCGCTTACGGGCGCTAGCGGTGTTGGCCAAGGTGAAACTCCAAAAAAATGAGGCGACAAATCGAAGGGGCGCTAGTATTGTGATCGACCCCCTGCTTGTCAATCATTTCCCCCTCCAGAAGACCGGTTTCCATCCGGAATCCGGCCGCCCGCATGTCCCGATCCCTGCTCAAGTCCACCAGCGTCGTCAGCGCGCTGACCCTGGCGTCGCGCGTGCTGGGCCTGGTGCGCGAGATCATGCTGGCCAGGGCTTTCGGCGCCGGACCGCTACTCGACGCCTTTTTCGTCGCCCTGATGCTGCCCAACCTGGGCCGGCGCATCTTCGCCGAGGGCGCATTCTCGCAGGCCTTCGTGCCGGTTTTCACCGAGACGCGCAAGAACCAGCCGCACGAGGCCGTGCGCGACCTGACCGCGGTGGTGCTGGGCACGCTGGGCGTGGCGCTGTCGGTGGTGACGCTGATCGGCTGCCTGGCGGCGCCGCTCATGGTCTGGGCCTTCGCGCCGGGCTTTCGCGCCGACCCGCAGCAGGCCGAACTCGGCGCGGCGATGCTGCGCTGGACCTTTCCTTATCTGATGTTCATTTCGCTGACCTCGATGGCGGGCAGCATCCTGAACAGCTATGGCCGCTTCGCGGTGCCGGCGGCGGCGCCGGTGATCCTGAACCTGTGCATCATCGGTTCGGCCTGGGTCTCACCCGATTCGGTCATGGTGCTGTCCTACGCGGTGTTCCTGGCCGGCGTGCTGCAGCTGCTGTCGCAGCTGCCCTCGCTGGCTCGCCTCAAGCTGTTGCCGGCGCCGCGCTGGAACCCGCGCGACCCGCGCGTGAAGCACATCGCCAGACTCATGCTGCCGGTGGTGCTGGGTGCCTCGGCCGCGCAGTTCAGCCTGTTGCTCAATACCAGCCTGGCGACGCTGATCGCCGACGGTGCGGTGAGCTGGCTCAACTTCGGCAGCCGGCTCATGGAGTTCCCCACCGGCATGTTCGCCATTGCCGTGGGCACGGTGATCCTGCCGTCGCTGTCCTCGCGCCATGCCGATCGCTCGGCCGAGCAGTTTTCGGCGACGCTGGACTGGGGCCTGCGCACCATGATGCTGCTGGGCCTGCCGTCGGCGGCCGGGCTGGTGGTGCTGGGCGGGCCGCTGACGGCGACGCTGTTCGGCCATGGCGCCTTCGGCGAGCACGACGTGCTCATGACCACCTGGGTGGTCTGGGCCTACGGCTTCGGTTTTCTGGGCTTTGCGCTCGTGAAGGTGCTGGTGCCGGGTTTCTACGCCCGGCAGGAAACGCGCATCCCGGTGCGCTACGCCACCATCGGCCTGGTCGCCGGCATGGCCCTGAGCCTGGCCAGCTTCTTCGTCACGCGCAGGCTGCACTGGCCGGGCGCGCATGTGGGGCTGGCGGTGTCGACCTCGCTGACGGCCTGGGTCAATTCCACGCTGCTGTACCGCCGTCTGCGCCGCGACGGCATCTATACGCCGCGCCCGGGCTGGGGTCGCTTGTGGGCGCAGCTGGTGCTGGCGACCGCGCTCATGAGCATCGTGGCCTGGTTTGGTGCCCGTGCCGACTGGATGGCGCTGGACCTGTACGGTCGCGTGCTGCGGCTGGGCGTGGTGATCGTGGGCTGCGGCCTGGCCTATTTCGGCGCCCTGGCCCTGCTGGGCCTGCGTCCGCGCCACCTGCTCATGGGGCGGGGCGGCGGAGCGGTATAATTCGCGTCTTTCCGCCTTCCGGGCTACCACCGAAGTTCCCGCATGGAACTGATTCGCGGCTTCCACAACCTGCGTGACGCGCATCGCGGCTGCGTGCTGACCATCGGCAATTTCGATGGCATGCACCGCGGCCACGTGGCGCTGGTGCGGCAGGCGCAGGCCGTGGCGGCGCGACTGCGGCTGCCGGTGACCGTGCTGACCTTCGAGCCGTCGCCGCGCGAATTCTTCCAGCACGAGCAGGCGCCGCCGCGCGTCTGCACTTTTCGCGGCAAGATCGCGGCGCTGGCCGCTGCCGGCGTGGATCGTGTGGTCATCGCCCGTTTCTCGCGGGCGCTGGCGCAGCGCTCGCCGCAGGACTTCGTCGACGAACTGCTGGTGCGCCGGCTCGGCGTGGCGGCTGTGGTGATCGGTCACGACTTCAACTACGGGCGCCAGCGCCAGGGCAACGAGGCCAGCCTGCGCCAGGCCGCCGTGATCCACGGCTTCGAGGTCCACGTCGTCGACAAGGTGAGCGTGGACGGCGAACGCTGCAGCTCCACGGCGCTGCGCGCGGCCCTGGCGCTGCCCGACCTGGACCTGGCCGCGCGCATCCTGGGCCGTCCCTACACCGTGCTGGGCCGCGTGCGCCACGGCCTGCAGCTGGGCCGCAAGCTCGGCATGCCCACCGCCAACATCGACCTGCATCGTCCGCTGGCGCTGCGCCAGGGCGTCTACGCCGTGCGCGTGCGCGTGGGCGGACGCTGGTGGGACGGCGTCGCCAGCCTGGGCGTGCGCCCCACCATCGGCCTGACCCGCCCGCTGCTCGAAGCGCATCTGTTCGGCAATCCGGGCGATCTGTATGGCCGCGAACTCGAAGTGGAACTGCGCGCCTGGCTGCGTGCCGAGCTGCGCTTCGACTCGCTGGACGAGCTGGCCGCGCGCATGCAGCAGGACGCCGACGACGCCCGTCGCATTCTCGGCGCAGCGGCTTGAAGTCGCCGCCGCGCCCCCGAAATTCTCGAAGTGAATACCGTGAACGACGCACCCAAGAATCCGACTCAGGACGCGCCTGAGTACAAGACCACCGTCAACCTGCCGGAGACCGCGTTTCCGATGCAGGCCAATCTCGCCAAGCGCGAGCCCGACTGGCTCGCGCGCTGGGAGGCGCAGGGCCTGTACCAGCAGATCATGCAGGCCACGGCCGGCGCGACGGCCTATCACTTCGTCGACGGCCCGCCGTACGCCAACGGCGACATCCACATCGGCCACGCGGTCAACAAGGTGCTCAAGGACATCGTCGTCAAGAGCGCGCGCCTGGCCGGTCATCACGCGCCGTTCGTGCCGGGCTGGGACTGCCATGGCCTGCCGATCGAGCTGCAGGTGGAGAAGAAGTTCGGCAAGGTCGGCGAGAAGCTCGACGCCGCCGCGTTTCGCGCCGAATGCCGCAAGTACGCGCTGGAGCAGGTCGAGCGCCAGCGCGCAGACTTCAAGCGCTTGGGCATTCTCGCGGATTGGGACAAGCCCTATCTGACCATGCAGCCGGCCTACGAGGCCGAGCAGCTGCGCGTGCTGGCGCGCATCGTCGATAACGGGCATGTCGTGCGCGGCTTCAAGCCCGTGCACTGGTGCCTGGATTGTGGATCGTCGCTGGCAGAAGCGGAGGTCGAGTACCAGGACAAGACATCGTTTGCGATTGACGTAGGGTTCGAGGTCTATGTCGCTTCCGAGCCGTTGAAGGGATTCAATTTTGATACTCGAGGAAAAACCATCTATTTGGTCGCCTGGACAACGACCCCTTGGACGTTGCCTGCAAACAAGGCGATCGCTGTTCATCCTGATATTGACTATGTGCTGGCCGATGCGGGCAATGGACGTCTACTGATCCTCGCTGATGCTCTGGTTGAAAGCTGTGCAAAACGATATGGCATGACGCTGAGTGTCGTGGCGCGCACTAAGGGCGCGGAGTTGGAAGACCTTCCTTATCATCATCCTTTCGTTGATGGAGGCGGGCCGCGCACGGTGATCTTGGGAAGTTATGTCACCACCGATGCGGGGACTGGGTTGGTGCACACCGCACCTGCGCACGGCCTGGATGACTACCTTGCTGGTCAGCGTTATGGTCTGTCGCCAGAATCGCCGTTGCTAAGTGACGGCAAGTACGCGTTGGACACCCCCGTCGTTGGTGGGATGCATCTTCGAAAGGTGGATGAGCCCATCCTCGCTGCGCTGCGCGAAGCCGGCGCGCTGGTGCACACCGCCAGCATCACCCACAGCTACCCGCACTGCTGGCGCCACAAGACGCCGCTGATCTTCCGTGCCACGCCGCAGTGGTTCGTGGCGATGGACGTGGCCGGCCTGCGTGGTGCGGCGCTTCAGGCCATCGACCAGACGCGCTGGATTCCGGGCTGGGGTCGCGATCGCATCCACGGCATGGTGGCCGACCGACCCGACTGGTGCATCTCGCGTCAGCGCACCTGGGGCGTGCCGCTCGCGCTGTTCGTGCACAAGCAGACGCAGGAAAAGCATCCGCAGTCCGGTGAGCTGCTGCGCAAGGTGGCCAACGCCATCGAAGCCGGCGGCCTGGAAGCCTGGTTCGGCTCGACGGTTGCCGACTGGCTGCCGGCCGGCGAAGCCGAGCAGTACGACCGCTGCCCCGACACGCTCGACGTCTGGTTCGACTCGGGCAGTGCCTTCCAGTGCTCGTTCAAGTCCACCAATCCCGGTGTCATCGGCGTCGACGGTTTGGCGCCGCAGGCCGACATGTATCTGGAAGGCTCCGACCAGCATCGCGGCTGGTTCCATTCCTCGCTGCTCAACTGTGTCGCCGCGCGCGGCCGATCGCCGTACAAGGCCGTGCTCACGCATGGCTTCACGGTGGACGAGCAGGGCCGCAAGATGAGCAAGTCGCTCGGCAACGTGGTGGCGCCGCAGCAGGTGCTCAAGACCCTCGGCGCCGATGTGCTGCGCCTGTGGGTGTCGGCCAGCGATTACAGCGGCGAAATCGCCATCAGCGACAATCTGCTCAAGCGCATGGCCGATGCGTATCGGCGCATCCGCAATACCGTGCGCTATCTGCTGGGCAACCTGCATGGCTTCGATGTGACGAGCGATCTTGTCGCGCCAGCTCAGATGCTGGCGATGGATCGCTGGGCGCTCGCGAATGCGGCGAAGCTGCAGGACGAAATCCGCGAGGCCTACGCGGTGCAGCAGTTCCATCTGGTCTACCAGAAACTGCACAACTACTGCGTGGTCGATCTGGGCGGCCTGTCTCTCGACGTGCTCAAGGATCGCCTCTACACCACGGCGCCCAAGAGCCTGGCGCGCCGCAGTGCGCAGACCGCGCTGCTGCACATCGCCGAGGCGATGGTGCGCTGGATCGCGCCGGTGCTGTCGTTCACGGCCGACGAAATCTGGCAGCTGTTGCCGGGCGATCGCTCGCAGTCGATCTTCGCGCAGCGCTTCTACGAGCTGCCTGCGGTTGACCTGGGCGTCGACGGCATCGACTGGGCTCGTCTTTCAGCCGCGCGCGAAGCGGTCAAGAAACAGCTTGAAGCGCTGCGCGCCGCCGGCAGCATCGGCTCGGGCCTCAACGCCAGCGTCGAGCTGTATGCCGACGGCGAACTGGCGCAGACCCTGGACAAGCCCGGCGACGAGCTGCGCTTCTGGTTCATCACCTCGGGAACGTCGGTGCGGCCGTTTGCCGATCGTCCTGCCAGCGCTGTCACGCTGACGCTGGAGAACGGCGACCCGCTTGCGCTGCAGGCGCAGGCCTCGCCCCACGAGAAGTGCGAACGCTGCTGGCACCAGGTGGCCGATGTCGGCGCCAGCGCGGCGCATCCGACGCTGTGTGGCCGTTGCGAGTCCAACGTGTTCGGCGACGGCGAAAGCCGTCGCGTGATCTGAGCCCGCCGCGCATGAGCATTCAGTTTCGCAATGTCTACTGGCTCTGGCTGACGGTGCTGGTGATCCTGGCCGATCAGGTCACCAAGCAGCTCATCGTCAAGGCCATGGACTGGTACGACGTCAAGCCGCTGCTGCCGCACTTCAACCTCGTGCATCTGCGTAATACGGGTGCGGCATTCTCGATGTTCAACGAATCGTCGCCGCTGGTGTTCGTCGGGATCGGCGTGGCGGTGAGCGTGGGCATTTTGATCTGGCTGCGCAAGAATCCGCGCGGGCAGATGCTGGTGGCGGTGGCCTTGTCGCTGATCATGGGCGGCGCGCTGGGCAACGTCATCGACCGCGTGACACGCGGTTATGTGGTGGACTTCATCGATTTTTACGTTGGTGGCTGGCATTTTGCAGCGTTCAACGTCGCCGACACCGCGATCAGCGTCGGCGCCGGCCTCATGGTGCTGGATATGTTGATCGAGATGTTCCGCAAGAATCCCGCGCCATCAGCTTCGGAATAGACCGCACAGGACCCTCATGGACATTCTGCTCGCCAATCCCCGTGGTTTCTGCGCCGGCGTCGACCGCGCCATCGAGATCGTGGAGCGCGCCATCGAGCAGCTCGGCGCGCCGGTCTATGTGCGCCACGAGGTGGTGCATAACCGTTTCGTGGTCGAAGGCCTGAGCCAGAAGGGCGCGGTGTTCGTCGAAGAAGTCAGCGAAGTTCCCGAAGGCGCGGTGTGCATCTTTTCGGCGCACGGCGTGGCGCAGCAGGTGCGCGTGGATGCGCAGGTGCGCAAGCTCACGGTGTTCGACGCCACCTGTCCGCTGGTGACCAAGGTGCACATCGAGGTCAAGAAATATTCGCGCGAGGGCCGCGAAGTGGTGCTGATCGGCCATGCCGGCCACCCCGAAGTCGAAGGCACCATGGGCCAGTTCGACGAGTCGCTGGGCGGCCGCATCTACCTGGTCGAGACGCCCGAAGACGTCGCCGCGCTGCCGATCCAGAAGCCGGAGCACATGGCCTTCGTCACCCAGACCACGCTGTCCATGGACGACACCGCGCGCGTCATCGACGCGCTGCGCGAGCGCTTTCCGGCCGTTCATGGCCCGCGCAAGGACGACATCTGCTACGCCACGCAGAACCGTCAGGACGCAGTCAAGGATCTGGCCGCGCAGTGCGATGCCTTGCTGGTCGTGGGCTCGCGCAACAGTTCCAACTCCAATCGACTGCGCGAACTGGCCGAGAGCCGCGGCACGCCGGCCTGGCTCATCGACGGCGCCGAGGATATTCAGCCCGAGTGGCTGGCTGGCAAGCAGCGCGTCGGCGTCACCGCTGGCGCCAGTGCGCCCGAGGTGCTGGTCAAGGCCGTGGTGGCACGACTGCAGGCGCTGGGCGGCACGCTGCCGCGCGAGCTTGCGGGTCGCGAGGAGAACATCGTGTTCTCGCTGCCGCCGGCGCTGCGCAAGGCGACCGGCACAGGCGTGAAAGCCAGCCCCGCCTGAGCGTGATGACACGGCCGCCGTCGGCGGCCGGTCAGTGGCTCCAGCACTTGGTCGCGGTGCCGGCCGAGGCCAGCCGGATGCCGGTCGAGGTCAGACACAGCGTAGCGCAGGACGTGTCCTTGACCTGCACCTTCACCGGCTCGGCAATTACCGTGTAGCCGACGGTGGAAAGGTTCGCGGTCGACGGGCAGTTGCCGGTGGTGATGCCGGCAACCGACAGTTTGTAGATGCTGTCGCCGACCTGCGTCGCAGAGGTGGATCCGTCGCGTGACAGATAGGTCTGCAGGTGCAGGCTGGACAGGTCCGAGGTGTAGGCCTTGCGATCGACGAACCAGGCTTCCTCGCGCGACACCATGTCCACCAGCGCGGCCTTGCCGGCCGCTCGGTTGGAGCGCAACACGTAGCTCTGGTAAGCCGGCATCGCGATCATGCTGAGAATGCCGACGACGGTTACCGTGACGATCAGTTCGATCAGGGTGAAGCCGAGCGCAGGTCCTTTGCGCTGTGTACCGCTCATGGCATTTTCTCCTCGTCGCCACGCCGTTCACGCCAATACACCGGATAGGCCGGTGATCCCGTCAGGTCCAGGGTGCCACCGTTGACCGCGAGCGAGACCGTGGTCAACGGGCTGATTTCGCCGGGCAGGCCCGGCGTGGTGCCGGTTCCGGCGCGCGCATTGCCGTCGCCATCGTTGATGAAGCGGCTGTAGATCGGCCTCGAATCGAGCAGCGAAACACCGTAGAGACGGCTGCTGCCTTCCGAAGGGGCGCAGGCCGGCGTCGTCACATCGGGCGGGATGTAGGTGCTCAGAAATACCGTGCCATTGGTACTCAGCGGTTGTGACAGCACTTTCTCGCCGCTGCCCGTCAGCTTGAAGCGCCAGCCCGTGGTGAGATTCTGTCCGCTGGCACAGCCGGCGGTGTTGGCCGCGCAGATGGTGCTCAGGTCGGCGAAATCGGCCTGGCCCTTGAGCGCGCCGTCGGTGGTGATGACATCGCTGGCCGCCCAGCCGCTGGCGGTGTGAGTGTCGCGATAGGCGTAGACGAAGTTGTCGGTCGTCACGTTGAGCGGATCTTCGCGATCACCCGAACCGAACACCACGACGTCGAAATTGCCAGCGACGCTGCGATACGGCGCGTAGTCGGGGGCATGAAAGAAGCGCCGATCGTTGGCGATGGTGGCGGTGCGATGGCGCCCCACGCTGGCCAGCGGCGTCAGCGTCCACTTGCTGCGGTCGCCGCCCGGGAAGTCGCCGCGCCACAGCCGTCCGCCGGTGTCGAGCACGTAGAGACGATCAGTCAGCCCGTCGCCGTCGCTGTCGACGACGTTGACGTCGGACGGAATGCTGTTGACCAGCAGCGGGTGCTTGAACGAGGTCGTGGCGCTGTCGTAGGGCGAGCTGCTGCTATAGGTGCCTTGTTTGGCTTTCCAGATCAGTGCGCCGGTTTGCGCGTCGACGACGTAGATGGCGTTGCCGACGCTGTCGTCGGTGCCGATGCGGTTGTCGCTGCCGCGGTTGTAGTCCTTGCCTACGCGCGCGTTGCTGCTGTCGTAGCCGCCGTTGTAGCCACCGGCAAAGATCAGCACCGGTTTGGTCGTCGTCGTGCTGCCGGAAGTTACCGCCATGCGGCCGATCTGCGGCGACGAGAACGTGAGGCCCAGCTCACTGTACGAGTTGGCGCTGGCGGCATCGAAGGTGACGCCGTTGCGATAAAGCCCGTCGGGGCCGATGCGCCACAGCAGACTCGGCGAGTCGGGGTTGGTGATGTCGACACCGTAGTAGTAGCGACCGCTGCGGCGCAGGCCGAAGAACATCCAGGCGCGGTCGTTGGTGTTGCCAGAATCGATGGTGCCGTCGGCTGCGCCACCGCCGCTGCTTCGATCCTGCACCAGCACGGCCGGCGCGCCGTCGCTGCCGTAGGGGAACTGTGCCGTGGCGGTGTTTTCGCGCAGCAGTTTTTGTTGACCCATGGTCACGCGAGGCAACAGGCCCCAGCTTTCCACGCCGTCGCTGTTGCGCACCATGCGCATGAAGCCGTCGGCTGCGCCGTAGACGATGCGAATGTCGGGACTGCTGGCCGAATAACCCGTGCGGGCGCCGTAGTTGATCGCCACCGGCCGCGAATGCAGCAGCGCCCCATGCATCCAGTTGCGGCCGGTCACACCGGTGACGCC
>JALRLM010000462.1 GCA_023254435.1 Hydrocarboniphaga sp. | reverse complement strand
GAAGCCTTCTGCCACGATGACTTCCACACCAGCCAGGCGAACACCCTTGGCCGCCCAGTCGCGGGACGAGCCCTGACCGTAGTCGGCACCGGCGATGATGATCAGGTTCTGCTTGCGGTTCATGTAGGTTTCGATGGCTTCCCACATGCGCATGACCTTGCCTTCGGGCTCCACGCGAGCCAGCGAGCCTTTCTTGACCACGCCGTCGACCACCGCCATTTCGTTGACGAGCTGCGGGTTCGCGAACGTGGCGCGCTGCGCGGTCAGGTGATCGCCGCGGTGCGTGGCGTAGGAGTTGTAGTCCTCTTCGGGCACGCCCATCTTGTGCAGGTATTCACCGGCCGCGCTGTTGCCGAGAATCGCATTCGACGGCGACAGATGATCCGTCGTGATGTTGTCGGGCAGCACCGCGAGCGGACGCAGACCCTTGAGCGTGCGCTCGCCGGCCAGCGCGCCTTCCCAGTACGGCGGACGGCGGATGTAAGTGCTCATCGGGCGCCAGTCGTAGAGCGGCTTGGTCTTGTTGTCCTCGATGACCTTGAACGTGAACATCGGGTCGTAGACCTGGCGGAAGTGCTCGGGCTTCACGCTCTTGGCGATCACCGCGTCGATTTCCGCATCGCTGGGCCAGAGGTCCTTGAGCAGGACCGGCTGGCCGTTGCGGTCGGTGCCGAGCGCATCCTTTTCGATATCGAAGCGCACCGTGCCGGCGATCGCGTAGGCGACGACCAGCGGCGGCGAGGCAAGGAAGGCCTGCTTGGCGTAGGGATGAATACGGCCATCGAAGTTGCGGTTGCCAGAGAGCACCGCCGTCGCGTACAGATCGCGATCGATGATCTCCTGCTGGATCTTCGGGTCGAGCGCGCCGCTCATGCCGTTGCAGGTGGTGCAGGCGAAGGCCACGATGCCAAAGCCGAGCTGTTCGAGGTCTCCGAGCAGATCGGCTTCCTTCAGATACAGCTCGACGGCTTTCGATCCGGGCGCCAGCGAAGTCTTGACCCAGGGCTTGCGCGCGAGGCCCTTGGCCACGGCGTTGCGAGCGAGCAGGCCGGCGGCGACGACGTTGCGCGGGTTGCTCGTGTTGGTGCAGCTGGTGATCGCGGCGATGATCACGCCGCCATCCGGAATCAGGCCCTGGGCTTCTTCCTCTCGTGCCGCCTTGAGCTTGTCGGCGCCGGCGATGCCGCGCTCTTCCAGCGCCGAAACCGGCAGGCGCTTGTGCGGATTCGACGGGCCGGCGAGGTTGCGCACCACAGTCGAGAGATCGAACTTCAGCACGCGCTCGTATTCGGCGGTGGCCAGATCATCGGCCCACAGGCCGGTGGTCTTTGCGTAATGCTCGACGAGCTTGACCTGATC
The DNA here is from genome assembly GCA_023254435.1 of Hydrocarboniphaga sp. Classification (GTDB taxonomy): domain Bacteria; phylum Pseudomonadota; class Gammaproteobacteria; order Nevskiales; family Nevskiaceae; genus Hydrocarboniphaga. Next base: position 586 of record JALRLM010000462.1, on the reverse strand, counting down.
GCTGTCGCGGCCGGTCAGCGTCAGGTAGTCGGTGGTCTGCTTGTCGATGTAGAACAGCGCCGCGGTGGCACCGTACTCGGGGCACATGTTGGAGATCGTCGCGCGATCGCCGATGGTCAGTGCCTTGGCGCCTTCACCGTAGAACTCCAGGTAGTGGCCGACGACCTTTTCCTTGCGCAGGAACTCGGTCAGCGCGAGTACCACGTCGGTGGCGGTGATGTTGGGGTTCGGCTTGCCGGTGAGTTCCACGCCGGTGATGTCGGGCAGGCGCATCCACGAGGCGCGGCCGAGCATGACGTTTTCGGCTTCCAGGCCGCCGACGCCGACGGCGATGACGCCCAGTGCATCGACATGCGGCGTGTGGCTGTCGGTGCCTACGCAGGTGTCGGGGAACGCGACGCCGTCCAGCGTGTAGATGACCGGCGACATCCGCTCCAGATTGATCTGATGCATGATGCCGTTGCCGGCCGGAATCACGTCCACGTTCTTGAACGCGAGCTTGGTCCAGTCGATGAAGTGGAAGCGGTCATCGTTGCGGCGATCTTCGATCGCACGATTCTTGGCGAATGCATCCTTCTCGAAGCCG
>JALRLM010000377.1 GCA_023254435.1 Hydrocarboniphaga sp. | reverse complement strand
CAATCCAGCACCTCGGGGGCATTCAGGCCTGCGGCCTTCATCAAGGCGGCGATGCGCACAAAAGGCTCGGAGTTTTCCTGGTTGGGCGGCGCATCCATGATGATGCGGCTCGTGCCTTGGTGTGTGTCAACGCGCAGATAGCGCCGAAAGCTGGCATCGGCGGACGCCGGGGCGAAGTCGGCCTGCTGCAGGTCCAGGGCCTGGAATGCGAAGTCGCGGGCCTGCTGCTGGCGCGCGTCGAGAGGTTCGGTCATCGGAAGATCGGTGCGGCGGACGGGCGTTACAAACGGTTGAATCGGCGGGCCGAATCGTGGCATCCGGCGCTGTGGCGGCATCATAGCGGCAGCCGCCCGCGCCGGCCGCCGGGAGATTGCGCAGGCCCGGACCGAAAACCGATACTGCGCGCCTGCATGCTCCGACTTCGCCCCCTTCTGCCGGCCGCGCTGTGGCTTTCGGCCTCGTTTTGCGTCGCGCCGATGGCCTCGGCCGCCGACGGAGGCGCCGTCTGCGCGCAGCCCGATTATTCGGTCGGCCAGCGCACCACCTCGGACAATCTGGGCCTGGATCAGAAGATCACGGTCGAGGCCGACTCGGTCAACATGACGCGCGGCGGCATTTCGCAGCTGCTGGGCGGCGTCACGCTGCGCCAGGGCGACAAGGAGTTCAGCGCCGACAGCCTCGATTTCGAGGACGCCGAGCAGCGCGTGACCGTCAACACCGATTCGGTGTTCAGCAACCCGCAGCTGATCATCCATAGCGAGCGCGCCACCTTCAGTCTGGTGGACAACTCGGGCGAATTCTCGGGCACCGACTACGTGCTGCCGACGCGCTCGGCGCGCGGCACCTCGGACCGCATCCAGGTTTCGGAGGACGGCCACGCCGCGCTGTTCGGCACCGCCTACACGACCTGCGCGCCCGACTCCAACGCCTGGTACATCGAGGCCAGCAAGATCAGCCTCGACCGCGAGGAAGGCCTGGGCACGGCCCGCAACGCGCGGCTGCGCTTCGGCGGCGTGCCGATCCTCTACGTGCCGTGGATGCAGTTTCCGATCGATGACCGTCGCCGCAGCGGCCTGCTGGTGCCGATGGCGGGCGAATCGAGCAACACCGGCTTCGACTTCCGCTGGCCGGTGTACCTGAACCTGGGTCCCAACTACGACGCCACGGTGACGCCGCGCTACATGAGCCGCCGCGGCCTGCAGATGGGCGTGGCCGGGCGCTACCTGTTGCATGGCGGCGAAGGCGCGGTCTCGTACGACTACCTCAACGATGACCAGGCCTATCGCGACGCCAACGGCGATTCCGGCCATGACCGCAGCCTGCTGCGCTTCGATCACCTGGGGCTGCTGAGCGATCGCATGGGCCTGGAAGTGACCTTCGCCGAGGCCAGCGACCCGCGCTACTTCGAGGACCTGGGCGGCAGCTTCGCCAGCTCGTCCACGGTCTACCTGGAACGCAGCGCGCGGCTGACCTACCAGGCGCCGGGTTCGTACCGCATCCAGGCGCTGGTGCAGAATTTCCAGACCATCGACAACGGCCTGGTTGCCGTCGACGACCCCTACAAGCGCCTGCCGCAGGTCAAGTTCGACTCGCTGTCGCGCAACAGCTTCCTGGACACGCGCGCGGGCCTCAACGCCGAATACGTCAGCTTCCAGCGCGAGCGCTCCATCGAGGGTCAGCGCTTCGACTTCCAGCCCTTCCTGCGCTTCCTGCACGACGAGAACGCCTGGTACGTGACCTCGCAGGCCGACTGGCATTACACGAGCTACATGCTGACCGGGACCGAGACCGGCGCGCCCGACCAGCCGACGCGCTCGCTGCCGGTGGTCTCGGCCGAGAGCGGCCTGCGTTTCGAGCGCATCACCGGCAAGGGCGCCATCCAGACCCTGGAACCGCGCGTCTTCGCGCTCTACGTACCCTACGAGAACCAGGACGACATCCCGATCTTCGATACCGGCGAGCCCGACTTCGATTTCACCCAGCTGTTCGCCCGCAACCGCTTCTACGGCGAGGACCGCATCGCCGACGCCAGCAACGTCGCCGGCGCGCTGACCACGCGCCTGATCGACCCCGAGACCGGGGAGGCACGCTGGACCGCGAGCTTCGGCCAGCTCTACCGCATCGACTCGCCGCGCGTAGAGATTCCCGGCATCGAGGCCCCCGAGCGCGGCGCCACCGACTTCATCGGCGAAGTCAGCTACAGCCTCATGCAGCGCTGGAGCGCGGTGCTGACCTCGCAGTGGTCGCCCGAGGAATCCGAGCTGGAGCGCACCAACCTGGCCCTGCGCTACCGCGATCCCGAGCACGGCAAGCGCCTGGACCTGGCCTATCGCGACCGCCGCGGCCTGCTCGAGCAAACCGACGCCATCGTGACCTGGCCGGTGTCGAGCAACTGGCGTGTGGCCGGCCGCATGCGCTACTCGCTGCGCGACAACAAGACCCTGGAGCATTTCGCCGGCCTGACCTACGAAACCTGCTGCTGGGCCATCAGCGGTGCCTACCGGCGCTACATCGTCAACACCGACGGCGATCTCGACAGCGGAATCTACTTCCAGCTCGAGCTCAAGGGCCTGACGCGCATCGGCACGGGCTTCAACGCCCTGCTGCCGCGCGACGACGGCGACGACGATTTCGGCGGTGGCGGGGCCGTGATCGGTAACCGCCTCGACTCCGGAGGTCGCCTCAACGGCTCGTCGTCGGGCGGGCCTTGAACCCGGCGGCCGGTGAATCGAGGAATTTTTGCCCGCCACCGGGGTCTGACCGCCATTCGCCGGAGTTTCCCGGGCCTGCGTGCTAATCTTCCGCGCCCTGCCGGGGCCTCCTCCTCTGCATATACCGCTCAAACGCTCTAAGCCGATGGCTCTTTCCAAGACGTTCGCTGCCTCGCTGGTCACCGCCTCCCTGCTGTTCGGCTCCCCGGCTCACGCCGAGGTGATCGACCGCATCGTCGCCGTCGTCAACGACTCGGTGGTGCTGCAGAGCGAGCTCGACCAGTCGCTGCGCGACACCCAGGCGCAGATCCGCTCGCGCGGTACCGCGGTGCCGGCCGACGACGTGCTGCGCCCGCAGGTGCTGGAGCGCGTGATCCTGATCCGCCTGCAGACCCAGCGCGCCAAGCAGGCCGGCATCCGCATCGACGACCGCGAGCTCAACGATGTGCTCAACAACATCGCCCGCCAGAACAAGATGTCGCTGGCCCAGCTGGCCGAGTCGGTGAAGGCCGACGGCATCGACTTCCTGGCCGTGCGCGAGCAGATCCGCGACGAAGTCACCATCAGCCGCCTGCGCCAGCGCGAAGTGGATTCGCGCGTCTCGGTCACCGAGCAGGACGTGGCGCTGTACCTGGCCAACCAGGGCGTCAACGCCAACACCGAATACCACCTGCTGCACATCCTCGTGAGCATCCCCGACGGCGCCAACAGCGACGAGCGCGACAAGCGCCGCCAGCGCGCCGCCGACCTGCTCAAGCGCCTGCGCGGTGGCGAAGACTTCGCCCAGGTGGCGATCACCTCCTCGGATGGCCAGCAGGCCCTGCAGGGCGGCGATCTGGACTGGCGCCGCGCCGCCGACCTGCCCTCGCTGTTCGCCAACGCCGCCGCGCGCATGAAGGCCGGTGACATCAGCGACGTGCTCGAGACCGGCACCGGCTTCCACATCATCAAGCTCGACGGCACGCGCGGCGGCGAAGAACGCCTGACCGTCAACGAGACCCACGCCGAGCACATCCTGCTGATGGCCAACGCGCTGCGCACCGAAGACCAGGCGCGCGTGC
>JALRLM010000330.1 GCA_023254435.1 Hydrocarboniphaga sp. | reverse complement strand
GGGGTCATAGCACCCGTTCTCCATGAACTGGCTGGGCCGCTCGACCGCATCCCATTCCACGCCGTGAATGCCGGCGACGGCCGATTCCTCCACCTGCGTCAGCAACAGGTGCAGGCCGTGGCCGAATTCGTGGAACAGCGTCACCACCTCGTCGTGCGTGAGCAGCGCGGGCTCGCTGCCGACCGGCGGACGGAAGTTGCAGACCAGATAGGCCACGGGCGACTGCACGCCCGCGCGGGTGCGGCGGCGGTTGTGGCATTCGTCCATCCAGGCGCCGCCGCGCTTTTCGTCGCGCGCGAACGGGTCCAGGTAGAAGCGGCCGACCAGGCCCTGGTCGTCGAGCAGCTGATAGGCCTGCACGTCGGCGTGCCACACCGGAGCGTCGGGCAGGCGTTCGCAGCGCAGGCCGTAGAGCCGGCCCAGCAGCTTGAACAGACCGTCGAGCACGGCCGGCAGCGCGAAGTACGGACGCAGTTCCTCATCCGACAGGCCCAGGCTGCTCTCCTTGAGCTTCTCGGAGTAGTAGGCCGTGTCCCAGGGCTGCAGATCGTCCAGGCCGTCGAGCTGCTTCGCGTAGGCGCGCAGTTCGTCGAGTTCGGCGCCCGCACGCGGCTTGGCACGCTGCGCCAGATCCTGCAGAAAGCGCTCGACCTCGTCGGGGCTGTCGGCCATCTTGGTTGCCAGCGACAGTTCGGCGTAGTTGCTGAAGCCCAGCAGCACGGCCTCTTCATGCCGCAGCTTGAGGATCTCTTCGGCGATCGGGCCGTTGTCGAAAGTCCCGGCCTGCGGCCCCTGGTCGGAGGCGCGCGTGGTGTAGGCGGTGTAGATCTCGCGGCGCAGCTCGCGATTGCTGGTGTAGGTGATGACGGCGTCGAAACTCGGAAAATCCAGCGTCAGCAGCCAGCCGTCATGGCCCTTGGCCTGGGCCTTGTCGCGCGCCTGCTGCCGGGCGGCGTCGGTCATGCCGGCCAGTTCCGACTCGTCGGTGACGAGCTTGCTCCAGGCCTTGATCGCGTCCATGAGGTTCTCTTCGAACTTGGTCTGGATCTCGGACAGGCGCAGCGCGATCTGCTTGTAGCGCTGCTTCTTGTCGGCCGGCAGGTCGATGCCCGACAGGCGAAAGTCGCGCAGGGCATCGTTGATGACCTTCTGCCGCACCGGCGACAGCTGCGCGAAACCCGCGCCTTCGCGGATGCGTCGATAAGCCGCGCACAGCGGCTCGGACTGCGACAGCTCCAGGCTGTATTCGGTGACCTTGGGCAGGCAGGCGTTGTAGGCAGCGCGCCACTCGGCCGTGGAACGCACCATGAACAGGTGCGAAACCGGCCCCCAGACCTGGCTCAGGTGCTCGCCGACGGCCTCCAGCGGCTCGATGAAGGTCTCCCAGGTCGGTTCGCGACCGCTGGCCAGCAGTTCGTCCAGCTGGCGTCGGCTCTCGGCGATGACGGCGTCGACCGCGGGCTCGGCCTGTTCGGGCGAGAAACGGGCGAAATCGGGCAGCTGGTTGAGCGGGCGAACGGCGAGCAGGGCGTTGTCGGAAGCGGTCATGGGGCTGACTTGAGATTCCTGGTTCGAATGGATGAATGGTCGCAGCCTACCAAAGACAGGGGCGGGCTCCGGCCCAGAACCAGGACATAGGGGTCTTTTGTCGACACGCAAGCCCGGCTCCCCGCCGCGTCGGGGAGCGAGGTGGGGCCGCGAGCCTGTACCATGTGGGCCTCGCTCGCCTGGCCCACTTCGGCCCTTCCCGCCGCCCATGACCATCGCCTTGCCCACGCCCTTCCGCCGCCTGATCGCCCCCGTCCTGCTGTCCCTCGTCGCTGCCGGCTGCTCGAGCCAGCAGATGCTCAACGGCCTGACCTCGACCAAGGATTTCCAGCGCAGCATCGACCTGCCCTACGACCGCACCAACAACCTGTCGCTGGACGTCTACGCGCCGGCCGGCCAGAGCGGCCGCCCCACCGTGGTGTTCTTCTACGGCGGTCGCTGGAGCAGCGGCAACAAGAACCAGTACGAGTTTGTCGGCGGCGCGCTGGCCAGCGCCGGCTACTGCACCGTGATCCCCAACGTGCGCCAGTACCCGATGGTGCGCTTCCCGGCTTTCGTCGAGGACGGTGCGCGCGCGGTGAAATGGGCGCGCGACAAGATCGACGACTACGGCTGCGATGCGCGCCGTGTGTTCGTCATGGGCCATTCCTCGGGCGCGCACATCGCGGCGATGCTGGCTCTCAACGAGCAGTTCCTCAAGGGCGTGGGCGGTTCGCGCACCTGGCTGCGCGGCATGATCGGCATGGCCGGCCCCTACGACTTCCTGCCGTTCACCGATCCGACGCTGCGCGACCTGTTCGGGCCGGCCGACCGCTTCGAGCAATCGCAGCCCATCCTCTACGTCGACGGCCAGAATCCGCCGCTGCTGCTAATGGCCGGTGAAGACGACGAAACCGTGGCGGTCAAGAACACGCGCAACCTCGCCAACAGCGTGGCGAGGGCCGGCGGCCCGGTGGAGACCGTGATCTATCCGAAGATGCCGCACGAGCGTCTGCTGAGCTCGATCGGTCCGGTCTACCGCAACCAGAGCGACGTGCTGGCGCAGATCAAGAGCTTCCTCGACAAGTGGTCGAACAACAGCTACGTCAAGCCCGGCCAGCCGGGTTTCGAGACCACGCCGTTCGATCAGTAAGAGGCCGCGCATGATCCGCCGCTATCAGGGCATCACGCCGACGCTGGGCCGCGACGTCTTCGTCGACGAACTGGCCCTGGTCTCGGGCGACGTCACGCTGGGCGATGACGCCTCGGTGTGGCCGTTCGCGGTGCTGCGCGGTGACGTCAACAGAATCGTCGTCGGCGCGCGCAGCAACATCCAGGACAACGCCGTGGTCCACGTGACCCACGACGGTCCGTACACACCGGGCGGCGTGCCGACCCTGATCGGCGACGACGTCACCGTGGGCCACGCCGCCGTGCTGCACGCCTGCACCATCGGCAATCGCGTGCTGATCGGCATGGGCGCCATCGTGCTCGACCGCGTGGTCATCGAGGACGACGTCATGGTCGGCGCCGGCAGCCTGGTATCGCCCGGCAAGCGGCTCAAGTCGGGCTGGCTGTATCGCGGCTCGCCGGCCGTGGCCGCGCGCGAACTGAGCGCCGACGAAATCGCCGCGCTGCGCTATTCCGCCGACAACTACGTGCGCGTCAAGGACAAGCATCGCAGCGGCGACTAGCGCCGCTGCCCAACCGAACAAACCGCAAATCATTCCGACCGAGGACCGATGTCGATGAGCACCCGCAAACTCGTTCTGCTGCGCCATGGCCAAAGCCAGTGGAATCTCGAAAACCGCTTCACCGGCTGGGTCGACGTGGACATCACCGAAGCCGGTCGCGCCGAAGCCGTCGCCGCCGGCAAGCAGCTGCGCGCGGATGGCTTCGCTTTCGACGTCGCCTACACCTCGGTGCTCAAGCGCGCGATCCACACCCAGCAGGTGGTGCTGTCCGAGCTCGACCAGTCGTGGGTGCCGGTGCATAAAAGCTGGCGCCTCAACGAGCGCCACTACGGCGCACTGCAGGGCCTGGACAAGTCCGAGACCGCCGCCAAGCACGGCGAGGAGCAGGTCAAGATCTGGCGCCGCAGCTACGACATTCCGCCGCCCGAAATGCCCGTCAGCGATCCGGGCCACCCGGCCAACGATCGCCGCTACCAGGGCCTGGACGCCGCCGCGCTGCCGGGTACCGAGTCGCTTGCGACCACGCTGGTGCGCGTGCTGCCCTACTGGCACGACGCCATCGCACCCGATCTCAAAGCCGGCAAGACCGTGCTGGTGACCGCGCACGGCAACTCGCTGCGCGCGCTCTACAAGTACCTCACGGGCGTGTCGGAGAAGGAGATCCTGGAGATCAACATTCCGACCTCGATCCCGCTGCTGTTCGAGCTCGACGAAAACCTCAAGGCCGTGAGCCACCGCTATCTGGGCGACCCCGAAGCGGCCAAGCGCGCCGCCGAGGCCGTGGCCAACCAGGGCAAGAAGAAGTAAGCACCCGCAACGCCCAGCGGCGTCGCCAACGAAAAAGACCGGCCTTGCGCCGGTCTTTTTCGTTGTGCGCCGATCTTCAGGGCGCGTCGGTGACCGTCAGCGGGGTCACCGCGCGGCCGTCGCTCCACTTGCCCATGTCGACCTGCGCCACGCTGCCGCCGCCCAGGGCGACGTTGCGCAGGCTCGCGCTGCCGTCGAAGGCCGCGCCCATGAGCGCGTCGGCGAGCTTCCAGTAGCCGTAGAAGTCCAGCGCGTCGGGCGGATAGGCGCTGTAGTCGTTGGACTGCCCGGCCAGCGCGGCGAAATGGTCGGCCAGCAGCGAGCGGCTGCCGTAGTCGTCGCTGTGCACGAGCACGTAATCCTTGTCCGCCACCAGCACGTTGGTGGCGCCGTAGAACAGGGTCTTGGCCAGTTGGTTGGGAATGCGGTCGTCGCGGTCGCTGTACAGCGACAGCAGCAGCGTACCGGCCGGAATCTGGCCCATGTCCTCCAGCGGCATCACCAGGCCGGTGCTGCGCGAGATGTTCGCCGGATTGATCGCCATCAGCGCGCGCGGCACCGGAATGCCCGCGCTGCCCGCACTGGCGGCGATGTTGGCGGCGATCGCACCGCCCATCGAATGGCCGATGGCGACGACGCGGCTGCTGTCGGGCAAGGGTCCACTGCCGGCGGCCAGGCCGTCGAGCGCCGCGCGGATGCCCACGATGGCGTTGGGCGTGTAGTCGCGCATCGGCGTCACCGCGCTGACCTGGTAGCTCGGATAGATCACGATGGCGCCGTGGCGCGCCAGGTGCTCGGCCCAGGAACGGTACGGATTCAGATTGATGCTGCCGTAACCGTGTAGCAGATAGACCACCGGCAACGACCGCCCGCTGGTCGAATTGGGATAGACCAGCGTATAGCCCTGCGCGCCGATGCCGCGTACCTGCGTGGTGACGCTGCCGTAGCGATAGTCGAGCCCGCCGGGGCCCGAAGTGGGCTGCGTGGGGGCCAGCGCGGCGCCGGGCTGCGGCGTCGGCGTGGTGCCCTCGCCCGTGCCTTCCCCGGGTTCCTCTTCCTCGCCGGTTTCGCCACCAGTGTCGACGGGCGGCTCCTCGGGTGGGTTGG
>JALRLM010000321.1 GCA_023254435.1 Hydrocarboniphaga sp. | reverse complement strand
CACGGCCCGTCGCTCCGGTTCCCGCACTCTCGTTGACCAGAATCATGGTGCCGGCAGTACGAGCAGGCGCAATGATCTTCGAGAGGTAGTAGAGGAACAGACCCTTGCCCTGCGTCAGCGGAACCGGATCCTTCTCGTTGGCATACAGGAACTTCACGTCTTCAACGAGCTGCGCGAGCTGGAAGCGACCATCGGCTTCGACGATCATCTGATCGTTCTGGCGGCGCACAGTGTCACCACGCCACTTCAGTCGATGATTCCAGATCACTTCCGCACCGGTTTGCGGAATCGGATACGGAAAGCCCTGCTTGCAGTTGTCAGGGTTATCCGTGCCTTCGAGCGTGCAGTTGACGGCGTTTTCGGCAGTCGACTTGTAGATGAAATCCGGCCAGGCCACGTTGCGATGGCTCGGATACACCTGCATTTTGTAGGTCTTGAACGTCTTCAGCAGGTACTTGTGGCCCTCGCTGAGCTTGTCGCCGTACTTGGCGACATCAGCCCCGGTGATCGTGAACTGAGACTTCTCGGCTTCGATCGTGGGATTTGACGAGAATTCGCCGGACAGCTTTCCCTGTTGTTTGGCAGGCGTCCACTTCGGGACCAGGCCATCCGCGCTCGGGCCTGCTTCGGCACCCACCGGCGTGAGTTCCTTACCAAGCTTGGCCACTTGATCGGCAGGTGCCTTGGCATGGGCGTTAAGCGTCAGTGCGAGTGCACTCGCACCGAGTAGGACTTCAAACAGTAAACGATTGGGTTTCATCGATAAGCTCCTCTGTGCTGACTCTAATTAGAACGAATACTTCGCAAACACCTTGATCGTGTCGCGGTCGCGGAACAGGTTGGCAGCACCACCACCAGCCCACATTTGGTAACCGATATTCAGCGACGTCTTTTCGCGATAGCGAATTTCGATGTTGGTGTCCCACAAGGTACGTCCCTCGACGTAGTTCGACAGGTAGCCGGGGGAGTGACCGAAAACGTCATGCTTGAAAATGAAAGTCGGGTTGATACTGATGCCGGGGGCCACGCTCTCCCAACGCATCAGCAACACGAGGCCGATACCGCCCGACCACTTCGTAGGGTACAGATCGAGATTGGCCTGATGCGGGTTGAAACGAAGACCGTCGGGCCCGTATTGACAAGCCACATTGGTAGAGCAGGCCTGACGGGAGCCATCCGCACCCGAACCATCCGCACCGGCAGTAGGACTGGTGGTGGTGCCCGGAACGGCGAGCGCCAGTCGGTCAAGCGGCGGCAGATCGAGAACGCCGCGGAAGCCGACTTCGGGGAGCCAGATCACCTGGTCCGCGCCAAGCAAACGAGATGTGAAGTCCGTGTTGCCCTCGACATAGGTCGCCCCGAAGTCGAGCGACAGGGTCTGGAACTTTTCCCAACCCCGAATGTAGGAGTTCGCAGGGTTCATTCCGATCACACCGCCGCGGTATGGAATGATGAAGTTCGGGAACGAGCGGCCCGAGCCTGGCAAATGACCGACGATCAGATCGAAGGTGTCGTTGTAAGCTCCCGCGCCATCGGCGGTCTGGTAGTCGCTAGGTCCATAGATACCGGTACTGCCATCGGCTTGCGTACCAGACCCCACCGTACTCCCCGAACATCCGGGCGCGATATGGCAGTTCGTCAACGACGGGCCAAGGCCAGCGAACACCAGGTCTACGACGTCAACCTGCAGTGGCTCGTTGGGCCTGAATGCAGCTTCGCCCTGAAACGATACGTCTCCAAAGCTTGTGTTGAAGCTAATACCGTACATCTTGATGTCGCGAGGATACTCCAGTTGCGCCTGGATTCCATCCAGCGACAGCGCACTGTCGGTTGCCCCCGCCGGATCGTTGAACGGGATGTGCAGCAGCGGAATGTCCGGGCACATCGCCAGAAACTCAACGGTATTCGTTGCATACTTCGAGCAGGACTCGTCAGTCGAGTAGATGCTGACGATCGGAATGCGAGACGTATAGTTGGCGAAGTAGAACCCGAAGTTGGTGCCGTTGTTTAACCAGTCGGCATAGTAGGAAAGCTTCAGGCCGAAGTTGTTATCGATGTTGTCCGGATTGTCATCACGCAGACGCTGGGCGCGCGATCCGGTGTTCGTAATCAGCGTCAGCGGATTGTCGAGCAGGCGGCCGACGTTATCTGGATCAGGCGTCAGGTTTCCGAATCCAACTGTAATGTAGTCCGGGCCCTCGTTCTCAGTACCCAGGTTAATAGGCGAGTAGAAGCCACCTTCTGCCGGGAGTTCGACAGGCCGGAACTCAAGCGCATACCAGCCAGACAGGTTGATTCCATCGACCGGCGTTATGCCAAACGAAACTGCATTGATGGGCTGATAGAAGTCATCCAGACCGTTTCCGCCGATGCGAAAGAAGTTGTTGAGATTAGGCGGATTCAGGACATTAATCGAGTCAAAGAACTCGATCGTCGACTCGCCCCAAATTACTTGCTGGCGACCAATTCGGATCTGAAGGTCTTTGTCATAAGGAAGCTGAACGTTCCCAGTAATATTCAGGTCGAGAAGCTGGACGCCAAGACCAATGGCTTCCCGCGTCGTTGAGTCAGTTCGCTTCTGCTTTACCCTGCCACCTGGTCCATAGACGACACCGCACGGTAGCGCCAGTGGGTTTCGGTTTGCTGGACAAGGAGCAGAGTCAGTTCGGGCGCCAAGAACGGGCAAAGCGACCGTACCGGGCAAAGTTCTATACCCAACCTGTTGATAGTTATCAGCGGTAATGAGGTTCGGATATGTTTCTTGGAAGTCGTAGTTAACCGGATCGTAGATCGCGATTATCTTTCCAAAAAGGGTCCAGTCCTTCCACGTAGCAGTGAGATCGCCATTGAATCGGATCGCTGCCTGCGCAAAGTCCCACTGATCGTAGTTGAGGTTACCGTGATCGAAGTTGGTGCTGAACGACCCGGGCGCTTCAGCAAGATGCTGAGCGGCAAAGTACTGCTCGGTGAACAGACCCTGACAGACTTGGTAGTAGCTGACGTTCTCGTTAGTGCGACCGCAGACTTCCGGGTTCAGATTGTTCTTGCCGATGGCGCTATCGGCACGCGGTTCGGCACGAATCGCTGCACCGACGATGACGGTTGAGTTCGTGTTGACATTGATGTTCTCCCCGAGCACCGGAACATTGAACGACGCGCCCTGAGCGGTGTGCACCACTCCGAGCATGCCCAATGCAACGGATGCAAAGCTCCTTAGCGCCCGTGGCGCCATCTTCTTCACCATAGCTTCCTCCCTCGCCTAATACGCCGGTATATGCGCCGGCTTTCATGTTTGACTTCGCGCGGCGATCGCGAGACGCATGCTCCCTACGCCGACTGGCTGTCGGCGCGGGCCCTCTTGTTATGGGTGCTGCGAGTTGCTGCGCTTAAAGCGCTATTATGAAGTCGGCTGATAAGCCGGCTTGAAGTCAGGCTTCTCACGCACAGCGCACTGGGGGCAAGGCCAGTCTACTGGAAGCGCGGCCCAAGTCGTCCCGGGCGGATAACCTTCCGTCGGACAACCGTTGGCTACAACGTAAACGTATCGGCAGTTCGGGCACTCGTACCGATCGCTCGTGCTGGCAAGGGACTCAGCCGATTCCACCTTTGACGGGGCTGTCGTCGGCTTTTGGGCATCGGGAGCGTAGTCGGGCATGTAGCGCTTGAGCAAGCGCTCACGAGCCGGCGGATGCAGATTGGCCTTGAGGAGGTTGCCGCCGTGATGGGCCACGACGCGGCGATCCATGAGTCGGAACCACAGCGGCGGAAAGTAGGCAAACAGGATCATGCCGCCGTAACCCGCCGGTAGCTGCGGACTGTCTTCGAAGTGGCGCAAAGCCTGATAGCGGCGCGTCGGATTGGCGTGATGGTCGGAGTGGCGCTGCAACTGATACAACAACAGATTTGTGACGACGTGGTTGCTATTCCACGAGTGACGTGGCTGGCAGCGTTCGTAGCGGCCATTGGCATCCTTCTGACGCGCCAAGCCATAGTGCTCGAGATAGTTCACGACTTCGAGCAAGCAGAATCCGTAGATCGCCTGTGCCACGAGGAACACCAAGGCACCCCAGCCCAACCACAGCGAGAGTGCGGCGAACATCACCACCGTCATGGCCCACGACTGCAAGTTCTCGTTCTTCAGCGACCAGACCGAACGGTCGATGCGCTTCAATCGCTCGGCTTCGATGTGCCAGGCCGATTTCGCGCTGCCAATCACCGAACGCGGAAGGAAGCGCCAGAACGATTCGCCCATGCGCGAGCTGGCGGGATCCTCAGGCGTCGAGACGTTCTTGTGATGGCCCTTGTTGTGCTCGATGTAGAAGTGGCCATAGGCGACGGGCGCCAGCGTGATGCGAGCAAGCCAGCGCTCGAGCGAGTTCGTTTTGTGCCCGAGCTCGTGCGCCGTGTTGATTCCAACGCCATTGATCATTCCGACCGTAACGGTCAGACCTGCGAGCCCCCACGGCCCCAGCGTGCCTTGCACGGCGTACCAAGCGCCGAAAATCGTCAGCAGATACTGCGTGGGAATGTACAGATAGACGATCTGGCGGTAGTAACGATCCTGCTCCAGCGCGGCGACCGCCGACTCCGGCGCGTTCACGCGATCTTCGGCGATGATCCAGTCAAAGAACGGGATCAGACCGTAAAACACGAGCGGCAATATCCACAGAACCACAGCCGGTGCGCCATAGAACGCCGCACAGACGGATAGCAGGGCGATCAGGGGCAACGCGGGACTGAGCAACCACCAGTAGCGCTTACCATCGGCCCAGGTGTTATTGGTCGGCATGCGAGCAATGCCATCCATTGGATTCTCCTCTCTAATAAGACTTAGCAGCGTGCACATACTGCCGACATGCTTTATTTCGCTCTTGTCAAAATCAGCCAACCTATGGTCATAATGCGCCAGTCACGGAGGAGAAACCGATGGCGAAAACAAAAGATGTGCGTGTGCCGGCGCGTTACTACCTGCGACTCGATGATGTGTTGCGTCTGCAGGGCATCGATTTATTGAGCATTGCGTCGAGTGTTGGGCTTTCGCCTGAGAAGCTGCAAGAACCGGATGCGTTGCTTCCGTTTTCAACGGTTGAGCGATTGATCGATGCCGCAACCAACGCCAGCGGTCGAACCGATCTAGGGTTTGAACTCGGAAAGCTGTTGTCGGTGAGTGCGCACAGTATTGTCGGCTTCGGCATGTTGAGCTGCGCTGACGTTGGCCAGGCGCTGCGCTTCGTGTCGCGATACTTCCGCCTCGTGATGCCGACATTCCAGCTTCGCTACACGCTGACGGCCGATCATGCAGAGCTTCACTTCACGCCGACGACGGCGATGAGTCATGGATGCCTGCTGTTTCACTTCGAACTGATGGGCTCTGCTGCGCTGCGCAATCTGCATGAGATGTTTGCAGGTGCGAGGCCGCTGTGCCGGCTTCAAATCTCGATGCCGCCGCCGCCGCATGTGTCCCGGTATTCCGATCTAAAGGATGTGCGGACCAGCTTTGGCTCCGAGTGGGGCTTGGGCACGCGCCTGCGCTTTGCCAGTGGGCTGACCGCGCATCCCATGATCATGTTCGATCCCAACTCATTCAAGGTCGCCGACGAGCGTTGCCGCGCGCTCGTTGATCAGGTTATCGGGGTCCGCCAATTTGGAGAGTGGATTGCCATGACGCTGCGCGAAGTCGGCGATGGTCTCCCCACGCTGCCGGAAATCGCGAGCATGCTCAATATGTCAGCGCGCAGCCTCAATCGCTATCTGGAACGCGAGGGAACGAGCTTTCGTGAAATAGCAGGGCGCGTGAATCATGAGCTCGCCTGCGAGCGGTTGGCGACCACGGAAATGAGCGTTACTGAAATCGCTTACTCGCTGGGATTCAATGACACCTCGAACTTCACGCGGGCGTTCCGCAGCCGGGAAGGTTGCAGTCCCGGGGTTTACCGAGCACGCGCGTAATCAGCTGCCATGTAAAAGGTCAGTGGCGCTGAATGGAACGCGGTCGCGGAGCCCCTGGTTTGATGAGGCGGGCGACAGCCGACGCGTAGATGTACCCGAGTCGATCTTTAAGCAGCATCTGTACGTAAACGTCATAGCGTCCAGACGACAAGCTGCTGGCTTCGATCTTGAATTTCCCACGTAGCGATTCAATCGCACGGGGAACCGTGAGCTTGACCTCAAGCATGCGCAGGGGCTGCTCAAAGCCGGCTTCCAGATTGGCAAAGAAGCTCCCGACGGCTTCTAGCAAGGCGAGCAGTTGATCGGGGCGCATCGCGGCGTCACAGCTGCAATCGAACAGGATCGGGCCGGTCTTCGTCGCCGCTGGCCTTGCCCCCAGGATGGCCGCCGGGCTCGCTCCCAAACGATCCTGAATCCATGCCGCCGCACTCGAACAAACGATCTGCTGCATCTCAGCTTCCAACACACTTTCTCCATCATCATGCAGCGGACTGTCTGGCCAGACTCGAGCTGGAGCGCTTTCAAAAGCTCAGTCGTTAGCGGCGGTCGGCCGCGTATCGGCGCAGGCCGGATGCCCTGACGAACCTATCAAAGGATCGGAGCCGCGAGCCCGTGGCGCTGGGTTTGGTAATTTCCCAACTTTTGGTCGGTGTGCTGCCATTCAATCCTCTATAGCCTGAATGCGCGCTGCAGCGCGTCATGGTCCGCGTTCCGCGGAACCTACTTACAAATCAACGAATAGAGACTGCCCAGAACGATGAGCACACGCGCTCCTGCCGCAAACGCCTACGCCTTCCCGCTGACCATTCGTCAGCTCTGGAACGCGCCGCTGGTGCATTCGCCGGATCAGGTGGTCATGTACAGAGACCAGGTCCGATACACCTATCGCGGGCTCCGCGAGCGGGTCGGCCGGCTGGCCAGCCTGCTGCAGGAGCTCGGCATCGAGTTTGGGGATACGGTTGCGATGATGGACTGGGATAGTCATCGCTATCTGGAGAGCTTCTATGCGGTGCCGATGATGGGCGCTGTGCTCCAAACAGTGAATGTGCGGCTGTCACCCGATCAAATTCTGTACACGCTGAACCACGCGAAACCCAAGGTTCTGCTGGTCAATTCGGACTTCGCGCCCATTCTCAGCGAAATCCGGGCGCGCCTCGAAAGTGTTCAGCGCATCGTGTGGATCAGCGACGAGGGCGTAGCCCCCCCCGCCGATACGGCCGGTGAATATGAAGTCCTGATGGCGGACAGCGAGCCGAACTATGACTTCGTGGATTTCGACGAGAACACCGTCGCGACCACCTTCTACACCACCGGCACCACCGGATTGCCCAAGGGCGTTTTCTTCACTCATCGCCAGCTGGTGCTTCACACGCTGGTCACGATGGCCGCCATTTCGAGTCCCGCCAGCGGTCAGCGCTTTCACACGGGCGACGTTTACATGCCGCTCACGCCGATGTTTCACGTCCATGCCTGGGGCATGCCGTACGTCGCCTTGCAGATGGGCGTGAAGCAGGTGTATCCCGGTCGGTATATTCCAGATGCGCTGGCACAGTCGATTCAGAAAGAGCGCGTCACGTTCTCGCACTGTGTGCCAACCGTGCTGCAGATGGTGTTGAATGCCGCAGCGACCAATTCTGTCGATCTGCGTGGATGGAAGGTGGTGATCGGCGGCTCGGCACTTCCGGAAGCGCTGGCCCGCAAGGCGGTATCGCTGGGCATCGACATCTTTGCCGGGTACGGCATGTCGGAGACCTGCCCGATCCTGACATTGGCGCAGATCCGGCCGCGTCACGACGGCCTGCAGGAAGCCGAAGAGCTGTCCTTGCGCTGCCGTGCCGGCGCCCCTGTTCCGCTGGTCGAGCTGCGTACCGTAGACGACAGCTTCACCGACGTGACGAGTGGCGGCGAGATCGTCGTCCGCGCACCATGGCTCACGCAAGGTTACGCCGGCAATCCGTCGGCGTCGGAATCCCTCTGGCAGGGCGGCTATCTGCACACCGCCGACATCGGGGCGCTCACGGGCGGATATCTGAAGATCACCGACCGCATCAAGGACGTCATCAAGACCGGCGGTGAATGGGTTTCGTCGCTCGAAGTCGAAGATCTGCTGTCGCGACACGACAGTGTCGCCGAGGTCGCTGTGATTGGTGTCGCCGATGCGCAATGGGGAGAGCGACCGGTCGCCTTGATCGTTCCACGATCACCCGGCTCCCTCAGTGAAACCGCGCTACGTGATTTCCTCATGAACTTCGTGGTCCAGGGACTGATTTCGCGGTATGCGATTCCCTCGAGGTTTCAGGAGGTCGAGACGCTCGACAAAACCAGCGTCGGCAAACTCGACAAGAAAACGCTACGAACCCGCTTCACCGCCTAGTCCGCACCTTGTTTGAGCCCCTCGCAGCTTGGCTGCGAGGGGCTTTTTGCTGCCCGCCATAGCAGTACCTGATCGAACGCCCTTGGATTGTGGCGGTCGGCGCCGCAGGCAGTTCCGAACTATCGATAGGTGATGCCAGACACGTTCCCGCGAAAAGATGTGCTCCCCTCTGACAGCCGAAAGCCAGAGAGAACAAAAAGCACTGGAGGGTGCGATGGATGGCTACGTGGAGCGATGGCTCTACACACGCCGGCGACTCTCCGATGTCGCTCGCGCCCTGGCCGGCCATCTCTTCGTTTGGTGACGCTTGGTATGAGTACCGCCTATCAGACCGCCGCTTCCGCTGCGGACTCGGAATTCGACTACGACTACGTGATCGTTGGATCCGGGTTCGGAGGCAGCGTCTCGGCGCTGCGACTGAGCGAGAAGGGCTACAAGGTCGCAGTGATGGAAATGGGCAGTCGCTGGACGCCCGAGACGCTGCCCAAGACCAACTGGAATCTCCGCCGTTTCTTGTGGGCACCTTTCGCAGGGCTGCGAGGGTTTCTGAGCCTGCGCCTGTTCAAGCACGTCATGATCCTTCACGGCAATGCCGTGGGCGGTGGATCGATCACCTACGCCCAGACGCTGCTGGTTCCGCCGGATCGCGTGTGGTCGGAAGGTTCTTGGGCGGGGCTGGATCGCTGGGCCGAGGTCATGCCCCAGCATTACGACACGGCCAAGCGGATGCTCGGCGTCACCCGAAATCCGCTGCTCGGACCGGGCGACCTTCGCCTCAAGCAGATGGCCGAAGCCGTGGGGGTTTCCGATACGTTCTACCCCACCGACGTGGGCGTCTTTTTCGGGCCTGCCGGGAGTCAACCCGGAAGCCTGCATCCCGATCCCTACTTTGGCGGAAAAGGCCCTGAGCGACGCGCCTGCATGGGCTGCGGCGGGTGCATGGTCGGCTGTCGTCATGGGGCCAAGAACACGCTCGATCAGAACTATCTCTATCTCGCCGAGCAACTGGGGGCCCAAGTCTTCGCCGAGACGCGCGTGACCGATGTGCATCCCTTGGGTCTGTCGAACGATGGGAGCGAGGGTTATGCGGTTCATGTGCGCCCCACCTATGACGGTGCATCAGGGGCACGTCGAGTCACCGCGCGCAATGTGGTGTTTTCCGCTTCGTCCCTGGGAACCCAGGATCTGCTGCTGCGACTGCGGGAGGACGGCTCGTTGCCGCAACTCTCTCAGCAGCTTGGACAGAAAGTGCGGACCAATGCCGAGTCCATCTTGACGATTCGGTATCCCGGAACGCGTACCGACCTGTCCAAAGGCATCGCGATCGGATCGGGCATTTACATCGACGAACACACGCACATCGAAGCCGTTCGCTACCCGGCGGGCTCCGACATGATGGGCAGCCTGTTTACGGTGCTGACCCATGGCAAGCCCGGCTGGACCCGCCCGTTGTCCTGGCTCGTTGCCCTGATCTCACTTCTGCTCCGCCATCCGCTCAAGGCCCTGCGCTTTCTGCTGCCGTTCGGCTTCGCTACACAGACCGTGATTCTGCTGTGCATGCAAACCATCGATGGCCACATCAACATGAAATTGCGCAGGCGCTGGTACTGGCCCTTCTCGCGAACGATGGTGAGCGAGGGAGATCGCATTCCGACCTTCATTCCAGAAGCCAATCGCTTTGCTGAAGCGGCAGCCAAGGCGACCGGCGGCATCGGCGGCAGTTCGTTTTTCGAGATCTTCTTCAATGTGCCGATGACGGCCCATTGCATGGGCGGATGTGCAATGGGCCAATCGGCCGAAGACGGCGTGATCGACGCCCAGAACCGCGTCTTCAACTACCGCAACCTCTACGTCGTCGATGGCTCGATGATCGCCGCCAATCTCGGCGTAAACCCCAGCCTGACCATCACCGCCCTGGCTGAGCGTGCGATGTCGTTCATTCCCGCCAAGGCCTGAATCCACGGGGCCCGCACCGCTGTCCGGTGCCGCTTCGGCGGGACCCGCGATCGGCTGGCCGGCCGGGGGCTGGCGCGTTTTGACCAGAGGTTGGCGCAAAATAACCAGTTGCGCGAAAGGTAGCACTGCATTCTGCGGGCACTTCGACATCCGCAACGGCGCCCCCGTGTCAATGGGCGCGTCGTGCCGAACTCCCGCTCAATGAGGATTGAGACGGCGTTCGTTGATCGATGTCCAGCAGGCACAGCAACCGGCTTCCGACATGGACACGCAACCGAACCAACACCTGGTGGGCAACTTGCCTGCCACCCCACGGCCCTTCCTGCTACGGCGTGATCGGCTATTGCGGGCCGACCGCGGACTGCCCCTATTCGTCATCGAGGGTCCCGCAGGCTTCGGCAAGACCGTGCTTGCCGAGCTCTGGATAGAGCGGCAGCAGTCGCTACAGGCGAGTGTGGGTTGGATCGCCTTGAACCGTGACTCCTGTCGTGCAGCGACGTTCATTGAGCAGCTGTGGCGCGGTATCGGCAGTGATCCCGGTGCGCTGTCCGAGCGCGAACTCGGAACCTCCGTGGGCCGCGCCAGAATATTCCGAGTCATCGTCTCGAATCTCGCCAGCTCACCGGGCCCCCACTCTCTGGTCGTCGATGACGCCCAATGGCTGTCCACGGCCGACCAGGAGTGTCGCAGCTACTTCGATGAATTCCTGACTCTGGCATCGCAACACAAGCGCCTGTGCATCACCACCGCAACAGGCTCGGCGGCCTTGGGGCTCAGCCAGCATGCTGCCGATGGGCGACTCAGCTGGGTCGGCGCTCAACAGCTGGCATTCACACGATCCGAATCAGACGCCTTCGCGCGTCTCTGTGGGCAGGAAGCCTCGGCCTCCTCGTTGGACTGGCTGTACAGAACCACCGAAGGATGGCCGGTACTGACGCAGATCGCGCTGGCGACGCCGCTCGATCCGAAGCTCACGCGTGTCGATGCGATTCCCAGCATCAGCGCGATTCGTGCCTACATCCATCAACGCATCATCGCCGGACTCAGCGAGCCTGAGCGCGACGTGCTATGGATGCTGTGCTGCCTCGGTCGTGCGCCCGTGTCGCTGCTGTCGTCGCTGCAGCCGAGCGCAAAAGTCGTCGAAAGCACCTTGCACCGCTTTCGCGAACTGAGGTTGATCCAGGATCACGACGGCGGCGAGCGATCGGTGATCGGGCTGCATCCACTCATTCGACACGCTGCCGCCAGCATGCTGACACCCGATCGCCATCGCACACGAGACGTCGCCGTCGCGGCTGCGAGTGAGTGGTACTGGCGCAATGGCTGGAGCATCGAGTCCACCCAGGTCTTGCTTGAATCCGGCTTCGGCAGCACGCCGCCCGAGGTGCGCGATCGCCTTGTCCAGATCGGACCTTCGCTGATATTTGGCGAGGCCCAGCACTTGTCCACGATCAAACTGGCCGAGCGTTGGGAGCGTCGCAATGGCATCACCGATCCGGAGATCGACGAACTCACGAGTTGGGCGTTGATCTTCCGTCGAGACTCGGCGTCCGCGCGCAAACGTCTCGATCGACTGGAAGACTCGGCGCACCTGCAGGTGAACGCATCGGCCGCACTGCAGCGCAGTGTGCTGCTCGCCCTGCAAGACGATTTCGCCGGTGCGCACGAACTGGTGCGAACCTGGATCGAGCAGAACCACCCTTGTCGCTCTCATTTGATGGGTGTTGCCAAGACCGTGCAGGCCTTCAGCGAGCGATGCACCGACCGCTTTGATCTCGCGCATGCTGCGTTACGCGAGGCGATGGAGTCTTTCACAAAAACCCATTCAACGTACGGAATCGCGTGGGTGCATGTGGTCAGCGCCATCACCGATTTGCAGGCTGGGCGCTATCGGGCCGCGCTGGCTCAAGTGGAGCGCGGTCTGCTGGGATGTTCGTCGCAACATGCCTTCAGAGCGGTCCGCGCGATCCTTCGATCGATTGAAGCGTTTCTGCGATACGAACGAAACGAAGTGTCGAAGTTGCGAGAAATTCTCGCCGAGGCCCTGCCCGCCCTGGCCGATCAAGGGGTCGTCGATGCGCTTGTCTTGGGCTACACGGCCGCCGCACGTGAGCGCGCGGATGCACTCGACATGGGAACGGCACTCGACATCCTGGCCGAAGGTGAGCAGATCAGCGCTCATCAGAATTACCCGCGTCTGAAACTGGCTTTGCAGACCGAGCGCGGCCTGCTGCTACTGCGCAGCGGCGCACCAGCGCAGGCACGGGCGATCGCTGACAACCTTCCCGCACCAAGCGAAGCAAATCTGAGTCTGCTGTTGTTCCATGTGCGGCTTGCGATTTCCGATCAGGACACGGCATCGGCGCAGCGCATGAACGCGGTTGCGCTCAGCGCGTCGCGACAACGCGGTCGATACTCGAGGCTCTGCGAAGCCCTCATGTTGCAAGCCGTCATCGAGGCGTTGAGCGGCCACGAGAAGGCCGCGATGGCGGCATTGAGCGAAGCCTTGGAGATTGGGAATACCGAAGGTTATTCCCGACTGTTCGTGGATGAAGGCGGCGCTGTTCATGCGTTGATCGAACGCTTCCTGGCGTTGCCGAATGCAGCCCGCAGCCGACCGGCCGATTTTCTTGCTCGTAAGCTGTCGGGGCTCACGCGACAGCCGGGCGATAGCGGCAGAAGTCCGCGCACGACGATTTCGCTCAACAAGCGGGAACGACAAATCATCGCGCTGCTCAATGAAGGGCTGAGCAACGCGCAGCTGGCGGAGCGCTGCTTCATCTCGCAAGGGACGGTGAAGTGGTACTTACACCATCTGTTCGAGAAATTCGGCGTGGGCAATCGCACATCGCTGCTGCGGGTGGTTCGCGACGCGGGGATGCAGCTGTCGTAACACACTTCATCCCACGGTCACGGCCGGCGTTCTAGTTCGGAAGCCCGTGGCGTCGTATCCATGAGGGAGAACGTCCGAACCAGCGTTCGCAACAGCGGTAGAGCACCGATTGATCGGCCATGCCCAGAATGTCGGCCACATGGGCCATCGGAACGGAAGATTCGACGAGCCAGCGCCGTGCCTGCTCGCGGCGCACGGTGTCGAGCAGCTCGGTGAACGACTGGCCTTCGGCTTCCAAGCGTCGCTGCAAGGTGCGTGGGTGCATGCCCAGCAGTTTAGCGACGACGTCGCGTCGGCCTCGGGTACTCGACAGAGCACGCTGCAGCACGTCTTCCACCTGCTCTCGGATCGAATGCTTGCCGGGGCGATACGCGAGCCGAAGATAGTCGAGGCTAAGTTGATGCAGGCGGGTTTCACCACCCACGAGTTCGTTGCTGAGAAAGGCGCTAGGAACTGTGATCTGCGCATAGGGTTCATGAAACGACACCGGTCGCGCAAAGACTTCCTGATACCGCTGAGGTGGCACCAGCGGGTAATGCGGCAGCGCAACATCGAGGGTCAACGGTTGGACTTTCGGCAGCCAAACCAGGAAGTGGTACAGATCAGCGATGCACTGGTCGGTGACCTGCCGTCTCGGTAGCCAACTCGGGGTGATCAGATTCAATCGCAGGCTGGTGTATCCCTTCTGCGGTGAGTCCGCGTGAATGCTCATGCGGATGCCAGTGCTGTGCGAGTGCAGATAGCGACTCAACACCTCCATCGCATCGCCAATCGTCGAGGCGTTCTGCATCGCGATGGCCAGCGGCCCCAGAATGCCGATGTCTTGACGCTCCGCGATGCGCAAGCCCAGATCGCCGCAGCCAGATCGCTCACTGGCAATCTCGAGCAACTGGCAGATGGCGGGCAATGAAACCCGCAGCTCCTCGTCGATCAGTGCTGCGCGCGAAATTCCGACTTCGTCCAGCAATGACTCCAGGTCCAATCCCAGCTCGCGCAGGAGCTCGGCGGTCCCGCGCATCCCGGCTGCTCGCACGAAGGTCGTCATGTCTCCAATTACAAAGTTCTTGTCTCGATAAAACAAGAGCTCCGATCGCTCACCACGCATGCTTGCGGGGCTAATAACAAACCACAATTGAGTGAGGAGAACACGTGGCGAAGCCTTTGGACGTCGTGATTATTGGCGCCGGTGTATCCGGCATCGGCATGGCCAGTCGGTTGAGCGTGGAAGTTCCCGATCAGACCTTCGTGATCCTGGAGCGGCGGCAACAGGCCGGTGGCACCTGGGATCTGTTCCGCTATCCGGGCGTGCGCTCGGATTCGGATATGTTCACCTACGGATTCCAGTTCCGTCCCTGGTCCAACTGTCGCACGCTGGCCGATGGCCAGAGCATTCGAGACTATGTCGCCGACACCGCACGAGAGTTTGGTATCGCAAACCGCATCGAATACGGCATGTCGTGCACCCACGCCGAGTGGAGTTCCACCCGGCAGCTGTGGACGATCACGGCGACGCACGAGCCGAGCGGCGAAACCCGACAGTGGACAGCCCGTTTCGTGGTCAGCGGTCAGGGCTACTATCGTTACGATCAGGGCTATCGCCCCCAGTTTGCCAACGAGCAGGCCTTTCAGGGCCAGATCGTTCATCCGCAGCACTGGCCCGAGGATCTGGACTGCACGGGCAAGCAGGTCGTCGTCATCGGCAGCGGCGCCACGGCAGTGACGGTGGTGCCGGCGGTCGCCCAACACGCGGCACGCGTCACCATGCTGCAGCGGTCGCCGACGTACATCTTCTCGTTGCCGAGCTGGGATCGCATGACCGAGGTGCTGGGAAAAGTCTTGCCGGCCGAGCGCTGTTACGCCATTGCGCGCCGGCGCAATCTGTTCATCTGGCGCACCACCTACAAGCTCTGCCAGCGCTATCCGAAAGCGATGCGACGCTTTTTCGTCGGCCAAGCCAAGCGGCACATCGGTGATCGCTTTCGAATGGAGGACTTCAACCCGAGCTACGATCCTTGGGATCAACGCCTGTGTGCCGTGCCGGATGCGGATTTGTTCAAGTCGATTGCCGCCGGCAAGGCCGATGTGGTCACCGACGGCATCGTACGCTTCACCGCCAACGGGCTCGAACTTCGGTCCGGTCGACACCTTGATGCCGACATCGTGGTGACGGCCACCGGCCTGGAACTGCAGATGTTTGGTGGCATGAAGTTGAGTATCGACGGCCAGCCGTACGATGTATCGACGAAGATGCTCTACAAAGGGGTGTTGCTGCAGGATCTGCCAAACTTCGCGTGGATCCTCGGCTACGTGAATTTGTCTTGGACGATGAAGGCCGACTTGTCGAGCCTGTATCTGTGCCGGCTGTTCAAGCACATGAAGCGACACAATCACGCGGTGGTGACTCCGCGTGATCACGACAATGCCGCACTGGAGGAAAGCGTGCTGGATGCGCTCAGCGCCGGCTATATCGAACGCGCCAAGCATCTGCTGCCACGGCAGGGGCGCGGTGCCCCCTGGTGTGTTCGCCATAACTACGAAGAAGATCATCAGATGATGATGCAGACTCCGATCGAGGACGCGCGTCTCGAAACGGCTTCGCCGAAATCGCCGGGTCGCAGCAAGGTCACGCGCCATGCCGCGTAACGATCAGCCGAAGATCCTGCTGATCCACGGAGCCTGGCACGGCGCGTGGTATTGGGAGAAGCTGTTCGCGCCGCGCTTGCGCGAACTGGGTCATCGGGTCGAAACGATGGACTTGCCGGGGCACGGTCAAGCGGGCTCGAAGCGCATCCCGTGGTACAGCGTGCGCGACTACGCCGACGCCGTCGAGAAGGTCATTGCAAGCAGTGACCGTCCGGTGGTGCTGGTCGGGCATTCGATGGGCGGCCTGGTCACGCAGAAGATCATGGAGCGCCGACTGCCCAAGCTTGCGGGAGCGGCCCTGGTGGCCTCGGTTCCGCCGGCCGGAACGCGCGACGCGGTGCTGCGCATCTTCGCCAAGCATCCGCTGCGCCTGCTGCGCGCCGCGCTCACCTTCGACTTGTACCAGTTGGTTCGAACGCCCGCGATCGCGCACTCGCTGTTCTACACCGCCAACTTTCCGCGGCAGGCGGTGGCCGAGAACTGGAAGCTGGTGCAGAGCGAATCCTATCGCGCGTTTCTCGACATGTTGGCCTTGGATCTTCCGAACCCCAAGCGGGTCGATCCTCGATTGCCGAAGTGGATCGTCGGCGGCGAACTGGACGTGATCTTCCCGCCGGCTGCGGTTACCGCAACCGCACGGGCCTACGGCGTCTCCGCGCACATTTATCCGGCGATGGCGCATAGCCTTCCGCTCGATGCGGGTTGGGAACGTGTCGCCGATGACCTGTCGGCGTGGGTCAAATCGCTGCCTGGCTTCGCGTAACGATCGGTAAAGGCGCGGTGGACACGATCACGCCGGTGCGCACTGCGCTCAGAGCAGAACAAAATATGTGTACTACAAGGGCCTAAGGCCCGCGAGAGGAGAAGATCAGCATGGAAACGATTCGACATCTGACGGTTGCAGGCTCGGGCGTACTCGGCGGGCAAATCGCCTGGCACAGCGCCTACAAAGGCAAAATCGTGGTGGTGTACGACATCA
The DNA here is from genome assembly GCA_023254435.1 of Hydrocarboniphaga sp. Classification (GTDB taxonomy): domain Bacteria; phylum Pseudomonadota; class Gammaproteobacteria; order Nevskiales; family Nevskiaceae; genus Hydrocarboniphaga. The sequence goes on along the minus strand of JALRLM010000321.1, from coordinate 4,863 downwards.
GCGATGCGGCGATCGCAAACTGCCGACAGATGCACGCGCACTACGCCGCGATCTACAAAAGCGAGGTCGGCGCCTCAGACACCGACATCGAGGCTACGGTGGCTCGGTTGCGATACTCCACCGATCTGGCCGATGCGGTGGTCACCGCCGATCTGGTGATCGAGGCCGTGCCGGAAGTGCCCGAGATCAAGGATCGGTTCTACCGCGAGCTGGCGCCGCTGTTGCCGGCCCACACCGTGATCGCCACCAATAGTTCGACCTTGCTGGCGAGCGATTTCGCGGAGGCCACTGGCCGGCCCAGTCAGTTCTGTTCGCTGCACTACGCGAACCTGATCTGGTCAATGAACCTCGTCGAGATCATGGCGCATCACGCCACCAGTGATGCAACGCTGACGCTCGCAACGCGCTTCGTAATCGAAACCGGCATGGTGCCGATCGCGGTGCAGAAGGAGCAGAACGGCTACTTGCTGAATACCTGGCTGGTATCGCTGCTGAACTCCGCGCAGACGCTGGTCACTAATGGAGTCGGCACGTTCGAGGACGTCGATCGTACGTTTCTGAAAGTGGCCTTGGGCGCCAAAGTCGGGCCTTTCGGCATCATCGACGTGGTGGGCACCAACACGGTGATGAACATCCTGCGCCATTGGGGCAACGTCAATCAGGACGAACAGATGCTGCGCAATGCCGCCTACGTGCAAGGCCATCTGGTCGACCAGGGGCGCAGCGGCATCGGGGTGGGTGCGGGCTATTACGACTATCCGTCTCCGTCGTATCAGCAGCCTGGCTTTCTGGATGTTCCCGACATCAGTGCTGTCGCCTCGATCGTCGAGCGCGTGCGCCCGAACAGGGAATAGTCTCGTCGGTGCCGTTGTTGAAGGCGATGCATCAACCGCAACGGGGTAGTGGAATCGTCGTGAGCCGCGAAACAGATCGGCTCTTATGACCTCGGTGTTTCGCCGATCCCGCTGATGATCCTGTTGATTTACAAGAACCAAACCTCATGGCGCCAGTGTTCGGGAGCAAGAGGTCGCGGGTTCAAACCCTGCTTGCCCCGACCAGATTCAGAGTCGAGAAACAACTCGATACTCAGAGAACCGCCGAAAGGCGGTTTTTTCCAGGGTTGGCACCGGATATCCGTTCGCCGGCGCTTATTGAGGCGGCCACAAAGCACTTGAAAAGCCTGCCGTGAAGTTCCCAGCGGCACGTCGTCAATGACGGTGAAGTGGCCGCCTCAATAGCCCAACAGAGCTTGGTTCTGTAATTGATCCGGCCACGTGACGGCCTCTTTACTGAGGGCCGTTGAAACAGGAAAAAACGCCGTCCATTTTCAATAGATTAGTTGCCGGATCAATGGCCTACATGGCACTGCCAGCACTCACCCCGCTTCGGGCATCGCCGCGCCGGCGATGGATTCGATCGGAATCACGACCGAGCGCTTGCGCTCCGTCGAGCTCAGCGAACAGCCGCGCAGGTCGCAGATCGGCGTCAGATAGACCAGGATCGACCAGTCGCCGCTGCCCTGGTCTCGGATCATGCGCGCACTGGCACAGAACCGACTCTCGTATTGCCCGGTATCGATCATGATGTCCTGGGTGATTTCGCCACAGGCGATCAACCGGTCCAGCAGTGACGTCCCCTCGATGGTCTGCGTGACGATGTCACGCAGGAACTGGCTGTCGGCGCCGAATTGCCGCACCGCCGCCACATTGCGCCAATAGATGCGCGCATCGAGCGTCATCGCGACGGCCGGCAAGCTGGCGGCCTCGGCGAACTGGCTGCGATCGATGGACTTGGGTATCGACAGAAAACCCTTGAATCCCTTGATCAGCAGCAGATGCTCACCGGCAGACGACCGGATCAACGAGAACACGCAGTAGACCGGCGTCGGAATGCCTCTCGGGAACACTGTCCATTGCTCGGCAAACTGGCTGCCGTCGCTCAGTCGCTGCTTGAAGCTGTTGAGGCGTTCGCGCGCGGCGGTGCTCATGTCGTCGGTGAAGTTGCGATTCTGCAACTCCACCAAACTCTCCGCCCGCCAGAAGACGACGCCCAGCGAATTGGCCCACTCCATACACATGCGGTCGAGATTGAAGCACCACACCGGCACCCTCATGGCGCCGATCTCTTCCATCAGTGCGTCGTCAAGAACCCGCAAGGCCTTGGGTTGAAAGCTCGCGGCATCGCTCCATACGGCCGTAGACAGACACCGATCGACGGTGCTGGAAACGAACCACTGCACGATTTCGTCTTCGGGAATCGGCTTCGATAGAAAATAGCCCTGCCCGATCTCACAGCCGAACTCGAGCAGACGATGAATGGTCTCGGCCTTCTCGATGCCCTCGATGACGCAGTGCCAGTTCAGATTCTTGGCGAAGGTCACGATGGACGCCACGCCCGCGAGCGCGACCCTATCCTCGTGAATCTTCGAAGTCAGCTTGTGATCGACCTTCACCTCGCCGAACAGATTGAGAGCGGGCTTGTTCAAGGACGAATAACCTGTCCAGAAGTCGTCGAGACTCAGTCCGATGCCGAGCTTGATGAGCGCCTGCATCGACTCGCTGCACAAGCTGTCGTCGGCAGCCATCGATGATTCCGTGATCTCGAAGGTCACGCCGCCCAGAGACTCGCCATGCTCCTCGGCGATGCGCGCCACGTCGCGGGCGAACGTCCAGTCGAGCAGGGTCTTGTTCGACACGTTGATCGAGAAACGTCCTGAATAGCCTACGGAGCGTAGCTTCTTCCGTACGGACAGCATCCGCGCCAGGACTTCGAAGGTCAGGGGCGTCATCAAACCGCAGGCGTCGAGCTGCGGCAAGAATGCAGCCGGACCGACCATGCCGTCTCTGGGGTGGCGCCATCGCACCAGACACTCCATCCCCACCACCTCGCCGGTCTTCAGATTGACCTGAGGCTCCAGAGCCAGGCGCATCTCATGATTTCGCAGCCCATATACAACTTCGGAAATCGAGTAACTTCTCATGGCCCCTCCTCACCTCACCTATCGGACGCGACGGCCGATAACTTAAGGCAGAGGTGGCGCGGACGGAAGCCGAATCGGCGGGGCCTGCAGCGGCGGCATCCCCGTGGCCAGACCGATGCCACCATCGATCGCAGCCAGGCTCGGCGGAGGATCGGCCTGCCAATGGCGGCGGCACTCCCATTCCTGAGCCCGATCGGACCGAGGCCGCAAGGCCTGCGGGCTCGATCCGATCGAAGTCACAAGCTCCGCGATGCCTCAGTTCACAGCCTTCTTGAGCTTGCTCAGGCTACGCACCTTGAGCTTGACCGAAGCCGGCTTGGCGGCGAACCACTGTTCTTCCTTGGTGAACGGGTTGATGCCCTTGCGCTTGGGCTTGGCCGGCACCTTCACGGCGCTGATCTTGAGCAAGCCCGGCAGCACGAAGGCGCCGGCGCCCTTGAGCCCGACCGATGCCACGATCGTCTCCTCCAGCGCGGCCATCACCTTCTTCACCACCTTGGGTTCGGCACCCGATGCGCCGGCCACGTGCGCGATCAGCGCGCTCTTGTTCAGGCTCTCCTTGATCGGCTTCATCGGCGCCTTGGCGGCAGCCACCTTCTTCGCCGGCGATTTCTTGGAAGCAGCTTTTTTCGCAACTTTCTTGGCTGGCACTGTCTTCTCCTTGGTCCAGCTCCCCAGATGAGGAGCACGGCAGCATCTTAGATCGACAAACCGCCGTCGCACAGCACCTGGCGCCGAAGGCCGCAATCCAGGCGGCTCTGCGCACTCACAGACTCACGATTCCATTCAGCTGCTTCATCGCATCACCGATGGCTTGTCGCCGACGGCCGTGGGCGAGCGTCGCGGGCGACGCGCCCCCTGACCGCGCCGACTACGACTGCATCTGCTACGCCCGCGGCGGCAGTGGCGGCAGTGGCGACAAGTGGTCGTTCTCCAATGGCTCGGATCATCAGATCGTATCGATCGTCCCGCGACTGGTGTCGAACAGTGCGGTCGCCGTGCATCGCGCCGCCGTCGACGGCGCCGGGCTCGCGGTGCTGTCGCACATCCTGGCGTTACCCCACATCGCCGCGGGTCGCCTGCGCGTCGTCATGCCCGACTATCCGCCGTCGCGCATGCCGAACTACGCGGTGTATCCCTCGCGCCGCAACGTGCCGGCGCGCGTCCGCTCGGTGCTGGATTTCCTGATCGACAGCGTGGCGGCCGACGAGGCGATGCGCACTGACGACAGCGACGGCGCCTGAAGCGAAAGCCGGAACGCGATGCTCCAGGCCCGTCTTTCAATGAAATGAATTTATCTTCACTTCTTATGCCGATCGCAGTAAAGTCCGTTCCAGACCGCCGTCCGCGCACCAGACGCAATACATCGGCACGAGGAGATCACCGTGGGCTTCACTTCCCTGAATTTCGCCCTGGGCGAGGATGTCGACCGGCTTCGCGACCTGAGCTGGCAGTTCGCGAGCCAGGAAGTCGCACCGCTGGCCGCCAAGGCTGACCAGGAGAACGCCTTCCCCAATCAGCTATGGCCGCAGTTCGGCGAACTGGGCCTGCTGGGCCTGACGGTGGAGGAGGAGTACGGCGGAACCAACCTGGGCTACCTGGCTCACGTGGTGGCGATGGAGGAGATTTCGCGCGCCTGTTCGGCCATCGGCCTGTCGTATGGCGCGCATTCCAATCTCTGCGTGAACCAGTTGCGCAAGAACGGCAGCGCAGCACAGAAAAAGAAATACTTGCCCAAACTCGTGTCGGGCGCGCACATCGGCGCACTGGCCATGAGCGAACCAGGCGCCGGCTCCGACGTGGTCAGCATGAAGCTGCGCGCCGACAAGAAGGCCGACCGCTACCTGCTCAACGGCAACAAGATGTGGATCACCAACGGTCCC
>JALRLM010000200.1 GCA_023254435.1 Hydrocarboniphaga sp. | reverse complement strand
TACAGCCGCAACGCCGTGCGCATGGCCGCGCTCATGAAGCTGCGCGTGATCCACGTCTTCACGCACGATTCGATCGGCCTCGGCGAGGACGGCCCCACGCATCAGTCGGTGGAGCATGCCGCCTCGCTGCGGCTGATTCCGGGCCTGGACGTCTGGCGCCCGGCCGACGCGGTGGAAACCGCCGTCGCCTGGCAATGCGCCATCGAGCAGAAGCAGAACCCCAGTGCGCTGCTGCTGTCGCGCCAGAACGTCGCCGTGCTGCCGCACGAGGAGGACGCGCTCAACGCGATCCGTCGCGGTGGCTACGTGCTGCGCGATCTCGACACGCCGCGCGTGGTGCTGATCGCCACGGGCTCGGAAGTCGGCCTCGCACTGGCCGCGCAGCAGCTGCTGCACGAGGAAGGCATCGGCTCGCGCCTGGTATCGATGCCCTGCACGCGCCGCTTCGACCTGCAATCGCCGGGCTACGCCAAGCGCGTACTGCGCCCCGATCTGCCGGCCATCGCGATCGAAGCCGGGCACCCCGACTTCTGGCACAAGTACGTGGGCCGCAGCGGCCTGGTCATGGGCGTCGACCGCTTCGGCGAATCGGCACCGGCGGCCGAGGTCTACCGCCTGTTCAAGCTCACCGCCAGCGACGTCGCCGCCGCCGCGCGACACCTGGTCGAAACCGGCACGCCACCGGCACCGAATGCCGGCGCCGCCGACGGCTTCGAGATCGTGCTGTCCTACAACTAGAGAAAGGCCCCGCAATGTTCGACCTCGTCATGTTCGACCTCGACGGCACGCTCGTCGACACCGCCAGCGATATCGCCGACACCGCCAACGACGTGCTGCAGTCGATCGATCTGGCACCGATACCCGAATGGCGGCTGCGCAACTGGATCGGCCACGGTAGCCGCGAGCTCATGGTGCGCGCCTACGCCGACGCCACCCAGACACCCGTCGATCGCGTGCGCCAGTGCGCGGGTGGCGACTCGCTCATGGACGTGTTCTCGCGCTTTCACGAACAACGCTGCGGCCAGCGCAGCCGGCTGTTTCCACAGGTCGTCGAATCGCTCGAGGCCCTGCAGCGACTGGGCGTGGTGCTTGCGGTGCTGACCAACAAGGAGACGCGCTTCGCGCGCCTGGTGCTGGAGCGCCACGGCCTGCAGGACTATTTCGACCTGCTGATCGCCGGCGACACGCTGCCCGCACGCAAGCCCGATCCGCTGCCCGTGCAGCATTGCCTGCGCGAGCTCGGCGTGAGCGCCGATCGTGCGCTGCTCGTGGGCGACTCCACCATCGACATCCTGACCGGGCGCAACGCCGGCGTGCGCTGCTGGGCCGTTCCCTATGGCTACAACGGCGGCGTGCCGATCCGCGACTGCGAGCCCGACCGGGTCATCGACGACATCTCGCAGGTTGTCCGCGCGGCTCGTGACTGCGACGCGCCGGACGGCGATCGTCCCTCGCATCGCCGAAAGCAGCCACAGGTCGCCTGAAGCCGCACGCCGTCGAACATCCCACGGGCCGCAAGCCACCACGACACGAGGAGAACCATCATGGCGCTGATTTCACTGCGTCAGCTGCTGGATCATGCCGCCGAACACGACTACGGTCTGCCGGCGTTCAACGTCAATAACCTCGAGCAGATCCAGGCCATCATGCAGGCGGCCGACGAGTGCGACAGCCCGGTGATCCTGCAGGCCTCGGCCGGTGCCCGCCAATACGCCGGCGAAGCGTTTCTGCGCCGCCTCGTCGAGGCGGCGGTGGAGAGCTATCCGCACATTCCGATCTGCATGCATCAGGATCACGGTGCCTCGCCGGCCGTGTGCCAGGCCTCGATCCGCAGCGGATTCTCCAGCGTGATGATGGACGGCTCGCTGCGTGAGGACATGAAGACGCCGGCGTCCTACGACTACAACGTGCAGGTCACCAGCAAGGTCACCGAAATGGCGCATGCCGTGGGCGTGTCGGTGGAAGGCGAACTCGGCTGCCTGGGCTCGCTCGAAACCGGTGAGGCCGGCGACGAGGATGGCGTCGGCGCGGCCGGCAAGCTCGATCACAGCCAGCTGCTGACCGACCCCGACCAGGCGGCCGATTTCGTCTCCCGGACCGGCGTCGATGCACTGGCCATCGCCATCGGCACCAGTCACGGCGCCTACAAGTTCACGCGGCCGCCGACCGGCGACATCCTGGCCATCGAGCGCGTCCAGGCCATCAATCGCAAGCTGCCGAATACACATCTGGTGATGCACGGCTCGTCGAGCGTGCCGCAGGAATGGCTGGCGGTGATCCGCGAATTCGGCGGCCAGCTCAAGGAAACCTATGGCGTGCCCGTGGAGGAGATCCGCCAGGGCATTCGCCACGGCGTGCGCAAGGTCAACATCGACACCGACATCCGCCTGGCCATGACAGCGGCCTGCCGCCAGTTCCTGGCTGAAAACCCCGACAAGTTCGACGCCCGCGAATGGCTAAAGCCCGCGCGCGCCGCAGCCCAAGCTGTGTGCAAGCAGCGCTATTTGGAGTTCGGTTGCGAAGGTCAGGGCGCCAAGATCCAAGGCC
>JALRLM010000191.1 GCA_023254435.1 Hydrocarboniphaga sp. | reverse complement strand
CAAAACCCAATGCCGATCGGCACTTTCGCGATATGCCTGAGTCTGCGTCGAGAGCCGGCGTCGCATCGTGACGACGTCGTTCACGGAGTTTTTCGCCGCTACCACGTAAGTTTCGTGCGTCGCGGACGAACATCGCAGTAGAATGCCGCGCACCCTTCCGCCGGGGGTTTTGAGCCAGCCGCGGAGCAGGGATTTGACAGATTTCGCGACTGACTCCTAGGAGAATGAATATGGCAGCAGCTGATGTGGTCTCGACGACGGCCCTGATCGAACAGATCGCCACCAAGTCGGGCCTCCCCAAGTCTCAGGTCAAGGCGATCCTGGGCATGTTCGTGGAAAGCACCGCCAAGCACCTGAAGAAGGGCACCAAGGTTCGCGTCAGCGGCCTGGGCACCTTCTCCAAGTCGGCTCGCAGCGCGCGCAAGGGCCGCAACCCGTCCACGGGCGAAGCGATCAAGATCAAGGCGTCCAAGTCGGTGCGCTTCAAGCCGTCGACCACGCTCAAGGGCTCGCTGTAATCCAGCCTGCGACGCAACATCAGGCCGCAACGAGAAAGCCCCGATTCGTCGGGGCTTTTTCGTTGCGGCGGGCAATCTGCCCGGTTTTGCGACAGCTGTTGCAGCCGCGGTTCAGGAGCGGCGCAGAAACCATAGCGTCGCCAGTGCCGCGCTGCCTTCGAACAGCAGGGCACCGCTGGTGTAGAACTCCGGCGCGGAGCCCGACATCAGCAGTCCGCCGAGGCGCCCGAGAAAGGTGGCGCCGATCATGAAGGCCATCGCCAGCAGCACACCGCGCTGCCAGGCGCTGCGCAGGGCGCCGGCGATCATCAGCGCACCGAAGCCGATCTGCATGCCGCCGTAGAGCGCGCGCAGCTCGATATCGCCGGTGGCGCCGGTCGAAACGATGCCGATCAGGCCCAGTGCCTGCAGGCGCAGGAAACACCACAGGCCCAGCAGTAACCAGGTCAGGCCAGCCACCAGCATGAATGCGCGCGAGAGCATCGACTTCTCCGTGTCGGAGTGCCGATCTTCGCATGACGCAAGGCCGCGTGGCGTTGGCAATCGCCGCCGGCCGACGTATCGTCACGCGCCCCTCGTTTCGTGATCGTTCCGCATGACCCAGTCCGCTGTCCCTGCCGCCGCCGCTTTCGCCATCACGCGCCGCATCCACCAGACCCTGGCCGCCGACATCGGCGCGCAGTTGCGCCAGGTCGAGGCCGCCGTGGGCCTGCTCGACGAAGGCGCGACCGTGCCCTTCGTGGCGCGCTACCGGAAAGAAGTCACGGGAAATCTGGACGACACACATCTCCGCACCGTGGAAGAGCGATTGCGCTATCTGCGCGAGCTGGAGGAGCGGCGTGCGGCGATCCTCGCGTCCATCGAAGAGCAGGGCAAGCTCACAGCGGAATTGCGGGGGACCATAGAGTCAGCCGTCACCAAGCAGGCGCTCGAGGACCTGTATCTGCCGTACAAGCCCAAACGGCGTACCCGCGCGCAGATCGCCCGTGAGGCGGGG
>JALRLM010000156.1 GCA_023254435.1 Hydrocarboniphaga sp. | reverse complement strand
TTTGGAATGCGCGTCGCGGCGTTCGCCGAAGGCCTTGACGCCTTCGGCGAAATCCTGCGACTGCGCGAGCAGGGCCTGGGTGTCGGCTTCCCAGGCCGGCATGGTGTCGGCGTCGCGTCCGGCTGCGCGCCCAGGGAAGCTCTGATTAAGCGGCTGCGCTTCGCATCTCGCACGAGGGCGCTGCTCGGAATCCTCGCGTACAGGTCGAGGTCGGTACGCTCCGGGTCCTGCGCTCCGTCCTCGTGCGACCTGCGTGCGCTCGCAACGCTTAATCAGAACTTCCCTAAATGAGGATTTCGCGGTCGTAGGCGAAATCGAAGCGGAACGGGCGCGGCGCGCTCTTGGACTCGACGTAGTCGGCCATCCGCGACAGGCGCGCCGGCACCTTCATGATCTTGTCGAGCGTCTTGGCGCCTTCGCCGGACAGCCCGCCCAGCGTGCCGAGCTGCCAGAACTCGATCAGCTCCTCGACGATGCGCTGGTACTGGCGCGGGCCGAAGATGTCGGCACGACGGATGACCTCGCTCATTGCCTCGAACTTTTCGATGCGGTGCCCCGGCATGGAGAAGTTGGACATGACCTTGTGCAGCGACACCATCGCACGGTTCGGGTCCTGTCGGATCACCTCGCCGAACATGGCGCGATAGAACAGGTAGTGGCGAGATTCGTCGCCGGCCAGATGGCCCAGCACGCGCTGCAGCAGCGGCTCACGGCCCGTCGCCAGGCGGCCGGTGTTGGCATGGCTGATCTGCGTCGCTTTCTCCTGCAGCGAGGTGTAAGCCAGCAAACGGTAAGGGTCCTGCTCCCACTCGGGATCGAAGCCGGCTTCGATATAGGCGTACTGCAGGCGCTCGAGGGCCCCCATGTCGAACAGACGGGCGTCGCGCACGTAGTCGCGCAGTGCGCAACCGTGGCGGTCTTCCTCGGCCGTCCACATGTTGTTCCAGGCCGACCACGGCGACGACTCGCCGAAATGCACCGCGATCAGGCGGTGAAAGTGCGGCAGGCCTTCTTCGGTCAGCAGGTTCATCGCCACGCCGACGCGCACGGCGTCGGGCAGGCTGCGCGCAGCGAGGCGCACTTCGCGCAACTGCTCGTCCCATTCCGCAGGCACCTCGGCGTCGGCGCGCACGAGGTCGTTGGGGAACCACAGGTTGCGCCGTTCGAGATGCGCCTGCGTCTCCCGCTGCACCACAGGCTCCATCCCGGCCAGAACTTCGATCTGGTCGGGAGTGCCCAAATGCAATCCGGGTGCTGCGCCCATCGTCGATTCTCCTACTTACGATGCCTGAGTGTCTGATGTTACGACAGACTCCTGCGAACGGATGCCACACGCTTGTTCACCAAAGCGTCGGCCAGAAGCAGATTCTACCCGAGAGCGCCCGCGGTCCGGAAACGGCGGACGCTATGTCACAGGCCCGTTGCGGGTTCACCGGCACTTCCGGCGGCGATTTTCAGCGCCGCTGGACCAGGTTCAGAAACTCCTGCCGGGTGCGCGGATCTTCGCGGAAGCGGCCCACCATCATCGACGTGATCATCGACGAATTCTGCTTTTCCACGCCTCGCATCATCGCGCACAGGTGTTTCGCTTCGATGACCACGGCGACGCCGGCGGCGCCGGTGACTGCCTGGATGCAGTCGCCGATCTGCTTGGTCAGGTTCTCCTGGATCTGCAGGCGGCGCGCGTACATGTCGACGATGCGCGGAATCTTGGAAAGGCCGATGACCCGGCCCTGCGGCAGGTAGGCCACATGGCAGCGGCCGATGAAGGGCAGCATGTGGTGTTCGCACATCGAGTACAGCTCGATGTCGCGCACGATCACCATTTCGTCGTTGGCCGATTCGAAAATGGCGTCGTTGACGATCTCACCGATGTCCTGCTCGTAACCCTGGGTCAGGAATTCCATGGCCTTGGCGGCGCGATGCGGCGTGCGCAGCAGGCCTTCGCGCTCGGGATTCTCGCCTATGGCCTCGATGATGGCTCGGTAGTGTTCTTCCACGATAATGGACCCTGATTTGCTGGCCGGCCGCGACGCAGCTTCGCGGCCGGCCATTGTGGCACAGCGTTGCACCATACTTGATATACGCGGCTTTTCGTCAACTCTTTCAATCTCTTGGCCTCGATGCTCGGCAAGCCCTCACCAGACCCGGTTCGCCTCATTCCGATCGACGTGATCCGCCCGGGCTCGCAGCAGGCGCGCAGGCGCTTCGATCCCGACAGCCTCGCCGAACTGGCCAGTTCGATCCGCGAATCGGGCGTGGTGCAGCCCATCGTGTTGCGCACGCGCGTCTGGGGCTTCGAACTGCTGGCGGGCGAGCGGCGCTGGCGCGCGGCCCAGCAGGCCGGGCTGCACCAGATTCCGGCCCTGGTGCGCGACGACCTGTCCGACACCGAAGCCTTCGTGCTCGGCCTGATCGAAAACCTGCAGCGCGAGTCGCTGTCGCCGATGGAAACCGCCGCCGGCATGAAGCGGCTCGGCGAAGTGTTCGAGCTGACCCACGAGCAGATCGGCAAGCGCATCGGCAAGTCGCGCGAATACGTCAGCAACTACCTGCGCCTGCTCAACCTGGCGCCCGAGGTGGCGACGCTGGTCAACGAGGGTCACCTGCACCTGGGCCACGCCAAGGTCATCGCCGGGCTGCCGCTGCACGAGCAGGTCGGCGTCGCCGATGCGGTGATCCGGCTCAAGCTGACCGTGCGCGCGCTGGAGCGCCGTGTGGCGCAGCAGCGCCGCGCGGCGCTCGACGCCGGCCTGGTGTTCAAACCCGGCAAGTCCGGCGACCTGCAGCAGCTCGAGCGCGAACTGTCCGACCTGCTGGGCTACCCGGTGGCGGTATCCGCCGACCGCGGCGGCGAAGGCGAACTGCGCATTCGCTTTCATTCGCTCGACGAGCTCGAGGGCCTGCTCGAGCGCATCGGCTATCGTGCGTCTTGAGTCAGGTGCCGGAAAGTTATCGACAGGCGCGCTGGATAAGCTTGTGGATAAGCCGGTGATGGCGAGGCGCAAAGCCTGCAAGAACGGGGCTTGCCAGCGCGATGACCAAATTTTTACCGCATTGAGACAAACCGCGGCCTGCGCCGCGTCGCTGACTTTTTACTCAGTCAAACAAGCACTTTGATTCTGAGCCGAGATCCTTCATGCCGCTCCTGAGCCCGACCCGACCGCCCTGGGACCAACGCCAGCGCTTCATGCTGCTGGAGGCCCGCATCATCTGGTGCGGGCAGATCCGCGCCGGCGACCTGCGCGATGCCTTCGACATCAGTACGCGCAAGGCCGAAAAGGACTTCACGCTGTACCAGCAGCAGTGCCCGGACAACCTCGTGTTCGACCGCGACACCGGCATCTACTTTCCCGACGATCGCTTCGAACCGGCCTTTCTGCGCGGCACTGCGCAGGAGTTCCTGGCCGTGCTGCGCAACCACGACCTGGCGCAGAACCTGCCGCTGGCCATGGCGGCCTCGGAGCACATGGCGGCCGAGACGCTGGAACTGCCCGAGCGCGAGTTCGACGTACGCGTACTCCAGCGCATCAGCCAGGCGATACGCGAGGGCCGCTGGCTGGCGATCGAATACCAGTCGATGAACCGTCCGGACCCGCGCCGGCTCGAGATTGCGCCGCATGCGCTGGCCTTCGTCGGCCGCTGGCATGCGCGCGCCTACTCGTCCGAGCACCAGGGTTTTCGCGACTTTCTGCTGTCGCGCATCATCGGTCTGCCCGAACTCGGCGAGGCCTGTCGCCACAGCCCGGACGCCGACTGGGACTGGCGCAACCAGGTCTCGGTGCGCATCGGCCCGCATCCGGGCCTCACCGAACCACAGCGCCGCGTGGTGGAACTGGACTTCGGCATGCAGGCCGGTCTGCTCGAGAAGCGCGTGCGCCTGGCGCTGGTCCCGTACTTGCTTAAGCTGCTCAACGTCGGCCGCGGCGACCTGGAGCGCTCGCCGTCCGAGCAGCAGATCGTGCTGCTGAACCAGGCCGAGCTCGACGCCTTCAATCGGCTGTCGTGACAAAAAACTTACATGAAGTCTTTAATTCAAGTTTTAAAAACTTTAATTAAATAAAGTTAAGTGTTTTATAACAAATAAACAAACTTTTATTGCGTTATTAAAATCAACTTAATCTGGTTTATATGTGTTTTTAAAAACACAATTCTGCATAAATTGAAAATTTAAAGTCACACCTTGTTCACGCCCGACGACCAGCTCGACCTGCTTTTCGACACCTACAAGGTGAGTGAGCGCATCAGTGCCAAGTCGCGCAGCATCCGCATCGAGGTGCTGTCGGCCAGCGAAGTGGCCCTGGTGATTCCGCGCTTCGTCTCGCGGCAGGTGGCACGCGACTTCCTGCGCAGCCGCGATGGCTGGATCCGCCAGAAGATCGCCGAGTTCAAGCTGCGCGAGGCGCGCGACGAGGCCGCCGGGCCGTCGCCGCAACTGCGCTGGGACGGCAGCGACCGCCTGCCGCTGCGTGGCGGCTCGGTGCCGCTCAAGCTCGTGCCGGCCGCGCTGCGCGCGCCGACGCTGCGACTCGATGCCGACGCCGTGACCGTGTTCTGCCCCGGCGCCTGGCTGTCGCAACCCCAGCGGCTCGAAAAGCTGCTGCAGGATGCCCTGCGCAAGGAGGCCCATCAGGACGCCCGCCGCCTGCTGGTGCAGGAGGCGGTCCGACTGGGCGTGAGCTTCGAAGGGCCGCGCATCGCCGATCAGAAAACGCTGTGGGGCAGTTGCACGCCGGCCGGGCTCATCAGCCTGTCATGGCGGCTGATCCTCACGCCGCCCGAGACGTTTCGCTACGTGGTCGTCCACGAGCTCTGCCATCGCGTGCACCTGGATCATTCCGATGCCTTCTGGGCGCTGGTGCAACGCCAGATGCCCGACTACGAAGCCCATCGACGCTGGCTGCGCGAACATGGCCAGCGCCTGCACTGGTACCTCAGAAGCTGACAACCCGACGGGCGCGCCGGCACGGGCAGAAAACCGACACGCGCGTTCGAAACTTCGGTTGTCGTTCCCGGCGACGGGGGAGTATGGTGCTCCTGGAGGAGAAGACGGCATCAGCCGTCTCTATAGCGCAATCGGCGCAAGCCGGACGCATATCAAACGACAGGAATCACCATGTCTACGCTCGATTCAGTCCAGGTCAAACACTACATGACCACGACGCTCGTCTCGTTCGGCCCCGACCTGGAGGTCATGAGCGCCGTGCACGAGCTGGTCAAGCACCGCATCGCCAGCGCCCCCGTACTCGACGCCGACGGCAAGCTCATCGGCATGCTGTCGGAGCGCGACTGCCTGTCGATCGCCTTCATCGCCTCGACCGACGCCTGCGTCGCCGGGCCGGTGAGCCAGTTCATGAGCACCAAGGTGTCATCGGTGACGCCGGACACCAGCATCACGCACCTGTGCCAGATGTTCACCACCGCCTCGCACCGCCGCTATCCGGTGGTCGACAACGGCCGGCTCATCGGCATCATTTCGCGCCGCGACGCGCTGCGCGCGATCAGCGACGCCTGCTCGGGCACGATCCAGGGGCTGGATCTGGCCGAGAAGTTCTTCTCGTCCTCGCGCAGCTGAGCGAGCCGCCGGGCTTCGACGGCCGCTCAGGCCGTCGCCAGCCGCAGCTGGCCGGTCTTCTTGAGGTGGATCAGCAGCAGCGACACGGCCGCCGGCGTGACGCCCGAGATGCGCGCAGCCTGCGCCACGGTCTCGGGACGATGCGCGCCGAGCTTCTGCCGCACCTCGTTCGATAGCCCGCTGACGCTCGCGTAGTCGAGGTCGAGCGGCAGGCGCGCCTCCTCGAAGCGACGCGCGCGTTCGATTTCGCTCTGCTGGCGCGTGATGTAGCCGGCGTACTTGGCTTCGATCTCCACCTGCTCGGCGGCCAGCGCATCGACGCCCTCGTCGGCCAAACCCAGACGCCGAAGCACGCCGTAGTCGGCCTCGGGGCGGCGCAGCAGTTCCAGCGCCGACGCGCCGCTCGACACCGGCGCGGGGCCGAAGACCTCGACCACCTCGGGCGCCGACAGCTGCTGCGGCTTGAGCCACAGTGCAACCAGGCGCGCACGCTCGGTCGCGATGGCCTCGCGCTTGGCCTCGAACTTCATCCAGCGCGCATCGTCGACCAGATTCATTTCACGCCCCACCGGCGTCAGGCGCAGGTCGGCGTTGTCTTCGCGCAGCAGCAGGCGATGCTCGGCGCGCGAGGTGAACATGCGATAAGGCTCGTTGGTGCCCAGCGTAATCAGGTCGTCCACGAGCACGCCCAGATAGGCCTCGTGGCGCAGTGGCGTCCAGCTGTCCAGCTCGCGTGCGGATCGCGAGGCATTGATGCCCGCGAGCAGGCCCTGCGCGGCGGCTTCCTCGTAACCCGTGGTGCCGTTGATCTGCCCGGCGAAGAACAGGCCTGCGACGGCCTTGGTCTCCAGGCTGCGCTGGAGGTCGCGCGGATCGAAGTAGTCGTATTCGATGGCGTAG
>JALRLM010000435.1 GCA_023254435.1 Hydrocarboniphaga sp. | reverse complement strand
CGGTGACCAGATACTCGCCCGGCAGCACCTTGAGCGCCTGCGCCTGGAAGCGGTTGTCGTAGTAGCCGGTGGGCTCGGCCGGTGCCTGTTCGCTGCGCGCCTTGCGGATGGCATACATGTCAGGCGACCCGCCGATAGATGGTGCGGCCGACGGAATGAATCAGATCGCCGGCATGGAAGAAGCTCTCGGAGTGCCCGGCGAAGAACAGACCGTCGTGCGCCAGCAGCGGCACCATGCGCTGCAGCACCGCGAGCTGCGTGGGCTTGTCGAAATAGATCATCACATTGCGGCAGAAGATGGCGTCGAAGGGACCGCGCATCGGATACGAGGCGTCGAGCAGGTTGAGCGGACGGAAAGTCAACAGCTCGCGCAGCGGCTCCACCACGCGGCAGAGGCCGGCCGCCGACCCCGCGCCCTTGAGAAAGAACTTCTTGCGCTGCGCCTCGCTGAGCTTGTCGATGCGATCCATCGAATACACGCCGCGCTCGGCCGTGGCCAGCACCTGCGTATCGATGTCGGTGGCCAGGATCGCCACGGGCGGGTTCAGCGAACCATGCGCCTCGCAGGCCGTGATCGCCAGCGAATAAGGCTCCTCGCCCGTGCTCGCGGCCGCGCACCAGATGCGCGCCCTGTGGCCGCGCGGACGCTGCTCCAGCAACTGGCGCAGCGCGCCGAAATGATGTGCCTCGCGAAAGAACGAGGTCAGATTGGTGGTCAGCGCGTTGGTGAAGGCCTGCCACTCGTCGACATTATCGCCGCGCTCCAGCGCATCCAGATAGTCGCGGAACGACGACAGCCCCAGCGTCCGCAGGCGGCGCGCCACGCGGCTGTACACCATCTCTTCCTTGCTGTCGGCCAGCGCGATGCCGGCACGGCCGTGGATGAGCTTGCGGATGCGCTCGAAGTCGCGGCCGGTGAAATCGAATTCGCGATCCTGCACGGCGGACATTCGTCGCTCCGTTGTGTCAGCGGTGAGCAGCGGGTCTTGATGTCAGCGCCGCATCGGCGGAAATCCAGCGGCCTTGCGGCAGCTCACTGGATTCCCGCCTGCGCGGTCATGACGGCGGGTGTGCGCGTAGTGCCGATGTCAGAACTCGGCCCACTGCTCGCCGGCCGAGGCGGCCCCATGCGACTTGCCGTTGAGCGCGGGCTTGGCCACCGGCTTCGCGCTGGCCATCGGCGGACGCGGCGTGGCGCGCGGCGCGGCCGGCGTCGGCGCAGCGGCGCGCGGCGCCATGCGGCTCACGGGCTTGTCTTCCACGGCTTCGAGGCGGAACTGGCTCACCGAATCGGCCAGGCCCGAGGCCTGTTCCTCGAGCGAACGCGCGGCGGCGGAAGCTTCTTCGACCAGCGCGGCATTCTGCTGCGTCACCTCGTCCATCTGCGTGATGGTCTGGTTGACCTGCTCGATGCCCTGGCTCTGCTCCTGCGACGCAGCGCTGATCTCGGCCATGATGTCGGTCACGCGCTTCACGCTGGTGACGATCTCGTCCATGGTGCGGCCGGCCTGCTCCACCAGCCGCGAGCCCGCGCCCACCTTCTCCACCGAATCGCCGATCAGGCCCTTGATCTCCTTGGCCGCCGCCGCGCTGCGCTGCGCCAGGCTGCGCACCTCGGCCGCCACCACCGCGAAGCCACGGCCCTGCTCGCCGGCGCGCGCCGCTTCCACCGCCGCGTTGAGCGCGAGGATGTTGGTCTGGAAGGCGATGCCGTCGATGACGCTGATGATGTCGACGATCTTCTTGCTCGACTCGTTGATCGCGCTCATCGTCGTGACCACTTCGTTGACCACGCTGCCGCCGCGACGGGCCACGTCGGAGGCGCCCATCGCCAGCTGGTTGGCCTGCTTGGCATTCTCGGCGTTCTGCTTGACCGTGCTGGTCAGCTCCTCCATCGACGAGGCGGTTTCCTCGAGCGACGCGGCCTGCTGCTCGGTACGCGCCGACAGATCGTTGTTGCCGTTGGCGATCTCGCGCGCGGCGACGTTGATGGTGTCGGTGGCGGTCTTGATCTGCGACACGATCTGCGTGAGCTGGTCGACAGTCTGGTTGGCGTCGTCGCGCAGCTTGCCGAAGGTGCCCTTGTAGTCGCCCGCGATGGTCTGCGTCAGATCGCCCTGCGCCAGTGCGGCCAGCACGCGCGCCACTTCGTCGAGGCCGCTGCTGCTGGTTTCGAGCAGATGGTTCATGTTCTCGGCCAGCTGGCGGAAGAAGCCGTCCTTGCCCTCCAGCGTGACACGGCGCGTGAAGTCGCCGGCCGCAGCGGCCTGCACGATGCCGCTGATCTCCGATTCCACGCTGACTTCGATGGTGCGGTCCAGCCACTCCACCACGGTGCCCAGGCGTTCGCCGCCTTCGCCGACGATGGGGTTCACCGTCAGCGTGAAGGTGCGGCCACCGACCTTGATCTGCGAGCGCAGGGTGTCGCGCAGATTCTCCAGCGCATGGCGCTGGTGATCGGGATTGCGGTGGAACACGTCGATATTGGCGCCGACCAGGCGACGCGCATCGAACTGCGGCAGCTGCTTGCGCAGGTCGGCCTCGGCCACCAGCAGCATCTGCTGGATCGACTTGTTGACGTAGATGATCTCGCGATCCTTGTTGGCGATCATCACGTTGGTGTTGACGTTGTCGAGCGCCATGCGGATACGCAGGTTCTCGGCGGCCTGCACGCGTTCGCGGCGGGTCGAGGCCTCGATGCCTTCGAGCATCGTGTTCACGCCCTCGCAGAGCGAGCGGATCATGCCGTCCTTGCCGTCCAGCGGAATGCGCTGCGTCAGGTCGCCCGCGCCAGCCGCCGCGACCACGGCCTGGGTCTGCTGCACCGAGGTGGTCAGCACCTGGCTGGCCTGTACCTGCGCGGTGATGTCGCTGGCGTACTTGACCACCTTGATCGGGCGGCCCGAGGCATCGAGGATGGCGTTGTACGAAGCCTGCAGCCACAGTTCGCGACCGCCCTTGGCGACGCGACGATACTGGCCGGCATCGTATTCGCCGCGGCCGAGCTTGTCCCAGAACTGCTTGTATTCGACGCTGTTGCGCTCCTGGGCATCGACGAACATGCGGTGATGCTGGCCGACGATCTCGTCGAGCTGATAGCCCGTCGCCGCCAGGAAGTTGGCATTGGCTTCGAGAATGTGACCGTCGAGCGTGAAGTGGATGACGGCCTGCGAACGACCGATGGCATCGACCTGCCCGCTCAGGTCCGCCGTTCGGCGCGCCTGCTCGCTGATGTCGGTGGCATAGACCGCGATGTGCAGCAGCTCGCCCGCTTCGACCACCGGATTGAAGGTGGCCTGCATGCACACTTCGCGACCGCCGGCGACCTGCAGCGTGTAGC
>JALRLM010000140.1 GCA_023254435.1 Hydrocarboniphaga sp. | reverse complement strand
GATCCTGATCGGCGGCGATCCAGGCATTGGCAAGTCGACCCTGCTGCTGCAGGTGCTGGCGGCCGTGGAAGGGCGCCTCGACACGCTCTACGTTTCGGGCGAGGAATCGCTGTCGCAGGTGCGGCTGCGCGCCAGCCGGCTCGGGCTCCCGAGGCTGGACTTGCCGGTGCTGGCCGAAACCAGCGTGGAACTGATCCTCGACCAGCTGACGCAGCACAAGCCCGGCTTCGTCGTCATCGACTCGATCCAGACGCTGTACACCGAGGCGCTGGATTCGGCGCCCGGTTCGGTTTCGCAGATCCGGGAGTGTGCGGCCCGGCTCGTGCGTTTCGCCAAGGCCAGCAACACCACGGTAGTGCTCGTCGGTCATGTGACCAAGGAGGGCGCCATCGCCGGCCCGCGCGTGCTCGAGCACATGGTCGACACCGTGCTGTACTTCGAGCACGACGCCGGCAGCCGTTACCGCATCGTGCGCGCGGTCAAGAACCGGTTTGGCGCGGTCAACGAACTGGGCGTGTTCGCGATGACCGACGGCGGGCTCAAGGAGGTCAGCAATCCGTCGGCGCTGTTCCTGTCGCGGCATGAGCAGCCGGTATCGGGCAGCATCATCACGGTGACGCGGCAGGGCAGTCGGCCGCTGCTCGTGGAAGTGCAGGCGCTGGTCGATGCCAGTCATATCGGCAGTCCGCGTCGCGTGACGCTGGGTTTCGAGGGCAATCGCCTGAACATGCTGCTGGCCGTGCTGCATCGTCACGCCGGCATCGCGCTGGCCGATCAGGACGTCTTCGCCAACGTCGTCGGCGGCATGCGCATCCAGGAGCCGGCGGCTGATCTGCCGCTGTTGCTGGCGACGCTGTCGAGTTTCCGCGGGCAGCCCGTGGAGGGCACGACGGTGGTGTTCGGCGAGGTGGGGCTTGCCGGCGAGATCCGGCCGGTTCAGGCCGGCGAGGAGCGCCTCATCGAGGCAGCCAAGCATGGCTTCAAGCGCGCCATCGTGCCTGAGGCCAACAAGCCACGCCGCAACGCCAAACTGGATATCGAAGTGGTGGCCGTGGCGCGCCTGGAGCAGGCCATCGACGCGCTGTGAGCGCGCCGATAGCCGGTGCCGCCTTTGGCTGCGGCTATAGGAAGCTCGACACCGCCGCCGGCAGCTTGAACTGCCGGTCGGTCAGGCGCTCGGTCAGGATCACCGTCAGCCATTCGCGTGAACTGGAGAACGACTTCAGGCGGATGTAATTGTCGTCGCCATCCTTTTCGAGTTCGTAGCGCTCGATCGAGGCGGTGACGGTTTCCTTTTCTCCCTTGAGCATGGCCGTCAGCTGCACGCGGCCATTGCCCGTGTCGATCTGGCAGTCGAGCACTTCGCCGAAACGTTGCAGCTTGTCGTTGAGAAAGCTTTTGAGCGCCAGACCCAGCGCGCCGTCTTTCATGCCTTTCGCGAATTTGCCAAGCATGGTGTGTGTGTCCTCAGAGAACGTCGGAAGCGTGTGCCGCCAGGCGCGAGCGTTCGCCGCGCGCCAGCGTCACGTGGCCCCCGTGCGCCCAGCCGCGGAAGCGGTCGACGACATAGGTCAGGCCCGAGGTTGTTTCCGACAGGTAGGGGGTGTCGATCTGCGTGAGGTTGCCCAGGCAGATCATCTTGCTGCCGGGGCCGCAGCGCGTGAGCAGCGTCTTCATCTGCTTGCTGGTCAGGTTCTGCGCCTCGTCGATGATGACGAAGCGATTCAGGAAGGTGCGGCCGCGCATGAAGTTGAGCGAGCGGATCTTGATGCGCTTGGCCAGCAGATCATTGGTTGCCGCACGCTCCCAGTCGCCCGCACTGCCCTGCTGCGTCAGCACTTCTAGGTTGTCCATGAGCGCGCCCATCCAGGGCGTCATCTTTTCTT
>JALRLM010000069.1 GCA_023254435.1 Hydrocarboniphaga sp. | reverse complement strand
CGCGTCATCACGTGCACCTGGAAACCTATCTGATCACCGACGGCGAGATCGGCTGCCGCTACGCCGATGCGCTGATCGAGCGCGCCCGCGCCGGCGTCGTCGTGCGGCTCATGCTCGACGGCCTCGGTGCCTGGGGCGCGGGCGAGGACTTTCGCCGCCGGCTGCTCGAAGCCGGCGTGCAGATCCGCGAGTTCAACCCGGTCAATCCGTTCAAGCAGCCGCAGCTGTGGCGCGCCACGCGGCGCACGCATCGCAAGACCCTGGTGGTGGACGGACGCGTCGCCTTCACGGGCGGCATCAACATCACCGACGACTATCGCGCCGAACCCGATGGCAGCGCGCAAGGCGGCTGGCGCGACACGCATGTGCGCATCGCTGGGCCCGCCGCATCGGAGTTCCAGCGCGTGTTCCTGGCCTACTGGGCGCGCCTGGGTGGCATCGACGATACGCGCGACTACTTTCCGAAGCTGAGCGCCGCCGGCGATACGCCGGCCTGCGCGCTGACCGATCAGGGCGAAGGCTTCATCGATCTCTGGCTCGACGGCCACGATGCCGATCGCGACCTGCTCAAGCCCCACAATCCGCTGCGGCCCAAGTACCGGCAGTCACCGCGCATCTATCGCGCCTACCTGGACGCGATTCACCTGTCCCGCGAGCGCATCCGCATCACCCAGGCCTACTTCGCACCCAACGGACGCTTCATCCGTGCGCTGATCCGCGCCGCACGGCGCGGCGTGAACGTGCAGCTGATCCTGCCCGGCATCACCGACGCCGGCCTGCTCAAGTACGCGGCACGCCAGCGCTACTCGCGACTCATGCGCGCGGGCGTGGAGATTCACGAGTACCAGGGCAACGTGCTGCACGCCAAGACCGCCGTCATCGACGGCCGCTGGAGCACGGTGGGATCGGCCAACCTCGACTATCGCAGCTTCTTCCACAACGACGAGGCCAATGCCTTCTTCGTCTGCGGGCGACTCGGCGCCAGGATGGATGCGGTCTTCGAGGACGACCTGCGTCGCAGCCACCGCATCGAGCCGGCACGCTGGAAAACGCGGGGATGGAAAAGTCGTCTGCTGGAAGCCTTCGCGGGCTCGATCCGCTGGCTGCTGTAGGCGCGGCGACCGCGCCATAAAAAGATCGGGCCGCAGACGCGGCCCGATCCTGGAACACCCGAGGAAACGAGCGGCCTATTCGGCGCTGGCGGTCTTCATGCCGGCCGTGCGCTTGGCCTCGGCCAGATACTTCATGCAGGCCTTCTCGTTGTTCTTCTCGGATTCTTCGACGGCCAGCGAGATGGCGCGCTGCGCCTTCTCCTTCTTGGCCTGGTTGCCGACTTCGCTGATCGACGGCTCGATCTCGCGGGCGCTGCTCGCGCAGTCGGCGAAAGCCGGAGCGGCCGACCATCCCATGAGGGCGACGGCCGCCAGCAACAGCGGTTTGCAGGAACGGGAAACGCGCATGGTGAGTCTCCATGATGATCGGATGAGACGGTCGCGAGCCCCGTCGCTTCCCGCGGCGGGACGCTCATGACGCCAGGGCATTGGAGCATCGCTGGCTGAGCCGTGGCTGAGCGAATGTCTCAACGCTGTACAACTTGCTGTATCGGCTGCAACTACGATCCCGATGCCGCCGAAGTGCAACGCAACTGTCATCCCCGGGTCATCCAAGCGTCGCAGACGCCCCCTACCGTTCGCGGTTCTTCGAAACGCGTAGCCATATCCTTTGGGGGATTTCATGAAGAAGTACGCTCTGTCGCTGGCGGCGATGATGCTCGTCGCCGGTCTTTCCGCCTGCTCGGGTGACGATGGGTCGAACGGCTCCGACGGCGCCACGGGCCCGACCGGCCCCACGGGTCCCACGGGTCCCGAAGGTCCTTCCGGCGAAGCCGGCACCGGCGATGTGCTGGTCGAACTGAGCCTGCTGGGGCGCTACTCGTCGGGTCTGGTCGGCGAAAGCGCCGCCGAGATCGTGGCGCACGACGCCAGCACGCAGCGCCTGTTCGTAATCAACGCGGCCGAAGTCAGCGTCGACGTGCTCGACGTCGCCAACCCTGCGGCCCCGACCAAGCTCAACACCATCCAGTCCGCCGGCGGCGCCGCCAACAGCGTCGCCGTGCACAACGGCATCGTCGCCGTCGCCATCGAAGCGCCGGTCAAGACCGATCCGGGCAAGGTCGAGTTCTACAACGCCAGCACGCTCGAAAAGCTCGGCGAAGTGGCCGTGGGCGCGCTGCCCGACATGCTCACCTTCACGCCCGATGGCAACGCCGTGCTGGTCGCCAACGAAGGCGAGCCCAGCGAAGGCTACACGGTCGATCCGGTCGGCTCGGTCAGCGTGATCGACCTGCGCGCCGGCGTCGCCGCCGCCGTGGTGCGCACGGTGGGCTTCGAGTCGCTCAACGACCAGGCCGACGCGCTGCGCGCGCAGGGCGTGCGCATCTACGGTCCCGGCGCCACCGTGGCACAGGATCTGGAGCCCGAGTACATAGCCATTTCGCCCGACGGCAAGACCGCCTGGGCCACGCTGCAGGAGGCCAACGCGGCGGCCGTCATCAACATCGCCGACCTGTCGGCGCCGGTGCTTGAGCGCATCTCGCCGTTCGGCCTCAAGGACCACTCGATCATCGGCAACGAACTCGACGCCAGCGATCGCGACGGCCGCATCAACATCCGCAACTGGCCGGTCAAGGGCATCTACCAGCCCGACGCCATCGCCGCCTACGACTTCAACGGCAAGGCCTACTACGTCACCGCCAACGAAGGCGACGATCGCAACGACTTCATCCCGGACGAAGAAACCTACCGCGTGAAAGACGCCACGGTCGATGCGACCGTGTTTCCGGACTTTGCCACGCTGCGCCTCGACGCCAACATTGGCCGCCTGACCATCACGCCCTACGGTGCCAAGACCAATGCGGCCGGCGAGCTGCAGGAACTGCTGGCGCTCGGCAGCCGCTCGTTCAGCATCTGGAGCGCGGACGGGCAGCAGATGTTCGACAGCGGCTCGGACTTCGAGCGCATCGTCGCCCAGCGCAACCCGAGTTTCTTCAACGCCAGCAACGACAACAACAACTTCGACGACCGCAGCGACAACAAGGGTCCGGAACCCGAAGGCGTGACGCTGGGCAAGATCGGCGGCCGCACCTTCGCCTTCATCGGCCTGGAGCGCGTCGGCGGCATCATGGTCTACGACGTCAGCAATCCGCAGAACGCGCGCTTCGTGCAGTACATCAACACGCGCGACTTCACCAAGGAAATCGAAGATCCGACCGCCGGCGACATCGGCCCCGAAGGTCTGGCCTTCATCCCGGCCGCCAACAACGCCAGCGGCAAGCCGCTGCTCGCGGTCGGCAACGAAGTCAGCGGCACGACGTCGATCTTCACCATCGACACCATCGAGCTGAACTAAGACGCATCGCAGTAGCGAACGCGCCTGCGCTCATCCCCTTGCGGGATGGGCGCAGGCGCGTTTTTCGTTGGTGCCCAGCGGATCAGGAGCAGGCTTCGACGTAGAACACGGCCGGGGGAATGCCGATGCGCCAGCTCTGCACGCGAGCCTCGGGCGACACCTCGAACAGCAGCTTCGATTCGCCGCCGCCCCTGGGCGTTACCGTGAGATAGCGCGCGCCCTCCACGTACTTGTGCGGCATGCTTTCGACCTGGTCCGACCAGGCTTTCATCACCGCGTCGGCGCTGTCGCCGACCTTGATCCCGCCCGGCGCCGTGTAGCGATCGCTGTCGACATCGAAACGCACGAAGCGCCCGTTCTCGATCATGAACGCGATCATGTAGCCCTTGGCATCCGTGTTGAAGTATAAATCGTTTATAGATTTATTCTTTTGGTCAAAGATCTGCTCAAGGATTAAGAGAACAATCGGACTTGTGTGCACGAACTCGCTTAGCTCATTGAACTTATGGCTTGAGCTTACCACCTTTTGCTGCACAAAGTCTGTAATTCTGAATAATGCTTCCTTTGTCATGAATTTGCTCATGTCAAATAGATCTTCCATGAACTTCCAGTAAGTGTTGA
Organism: Hydrocarboniphaga sp.; assembly: GCA_023254435.1. Taxonomy (GTDB): domain Bacteria; phylum Pseudomonadota; class Gammaproteobacteria; order Nevskiales; family Nevskiaceae; genus Hydrocarboniphaga. The sequence continues at coordinate 169 of JALRLM010000069.1, read as the reverse complement.
TACTTCCATTTTTGTTTAATGCTTTGCATTTAATCACCTACTCTGCCTCTACAAACGCTTAATGGTCAAATGCCGGAAAGATAACTGCCAGATTATTCTGTGGTTATGTGATGCTCATTTTTTCCTGAATATGATCGATTTACACTTAAAGCGCTTATACATCAGATTT
>JALRLM010000016.1 GCA_023254435.1 Hydrocarboniphaga sp. | reverse complement strand
AGCAGCGCCGCGAGACCAGCGACGTGCGGCGTGGCCATCGAAGTGCCCTGGTAGAAGGCGTAGCTGTCAGCGCCCGGTGTGGTCGTGCCACTGTTGAGCGTGGACAGGATGCCGTTGCTGGTTCCGGTGCTGGTGTCACCGCCCGGCGCGGCAACGTCGACGACCGCACCGTAGTTCGAGTAGTAGGCGCGCGAACCGCTACGTCCCACCGCCGCCACCGTCACCACGCCGCTGCAGTTGGCGGGGCTGGAACTCGAAGCGTTGGTGTTCTCGTTGCCGGCCGCGACGACCACCGTGGCCCCGTTGGCGCGAGCGGCGTTGATCGCCGCCTGGCTGGTGCTGTCGCAACTGCCACCGCCGCCCAGCGACAGGTTGAGCACCTTGGCCGGATAGGCATTGGCCGGCACACCGCTGACGCTGCCGCCCGAGGCCCAGATGATGCCGTCGGCGATGTCGGAGGTGTAACCACCGCAGCGACCCAGCACACGGATCGGCAGCACCTTGGCGCCATAGGCCACGCCGGCCACGCCGCTGCCGTTGTTGGTCACCGCGGCGACCGTGCCGGCCACGTGCGTGCCGTGCCAGCTGCTGTTGGACGAGCCCGTGCCGGCGCCGCACTGGTTGGTCGTGTACCAGTCGCCCGGATCGCTGGCATCGCTGTCGCGCCCGTTGCCGTCGTTGGAAACGAAGGTATCGCCGATGAAATCGTAGCCGCCCACGATGTTACCGGCGAGGTCGGCATGCGGGCGATAACCCGTATCGAGTACCGCCACGACCACGCCGCTGCCCGTGGTGATGTCCCAGGCGCTCGGCAGCTTGAGGCCGGCGGTGGTCTCGTACAGGTCCCACTGCTCGCTGTAGCGTGTGTCATTGGGCGTGACCAGCGCCTTCATGATGCGATCTTCCTCGACGTACTCGACGAGCCGTTCGCCGCGCAGTTCCATCAGCAGCGCCTTGAATTCGGCATCCGCCAGGCGGCGGCCTTGCACGCGAACCACTTCGCCGCCGGTGGCGATCTGGCGCAGCGGCGTCAGCTGTACCCCGTGACGCGCGGCGGCGGCCTGCAGCACCGCACGCGCCGCGACGGCGCGCTCGCCGAATACGCCGGCCCGATCGCGAAACTTCACGATCAGGCGCTGCGACGGGCCTTGTCCGTCATCGGCATCGGGCGCCTGCAACTGCGCGTGCACCGGGGTGGGATAAGTGAACGTGATCGCCGCTGCGGCGGCCACTCCCAGGCTCAGCCCTGAAATCAGACTCGCGGCCAGCGCGGTCACGCGCTTGCGAGCCGGTTTGTTTCGTTTCTCCATGCAACTCTCCTGTGTTCCCTAGATCGAACCCGACGGTGGGCACCATCGGGCCTTCGCGTCCTGCGAAGGGGCTTCTTGCCCTTGCTATCAGCCTAACGAGAGTCGAATCGAGGCAACGAACGGAAAAACATCACCGTGATTTGAGGGAAACACCCAGCATCACTGCAGAAAAAATGCCTCGGGACTTCAGGATTTCCGCATTGCGGCTTCGCCCAGCACGCCGTCTTCGCCGTCGAGGCGCGCCACCACGACCGTGGCGCAGGAATCGCCGAATACGTTCACCGCCGTACGCACCATGTCCAGAATGCGATCCACGGCCAGGATCAAGCCCACGCCTTCCAGCGGCAGCCCGATGGAGCCGAGGATCAAGGCGATGGCGACCAGGCTCGCCGAGGGGATGCCCGCTACGCCCACCGAGGTCAGCAGCGCCGCCAGCACGACGATGAACTGCGTCGGCAGATCGAGCGGCAGTCCATAAGCCTGGGCGATGAACATGGCCGCCGCGCATTCGTACAACGCAGTGCCATCGGTATTCACGTTGGCACCGAGAGGCAGAACGAACCCGGTGATACGCTGTGGCACCCCGCCCTGCTTTTCGAGCCGGTCGAGGGTTACCGGCAGGCTGGCCGCCGACGAGCTCGTGGAGAACGCCGTGAGCATTGCCGGCGCCATCACGCGAAAATGCTTCAAGGGCGAGACCCGTGCGACCAGACGCAATACCAGCGGCAGCGCGATCAGCACATGGATCGCCAGCGCACCGAGTACGGCGACACAGAACCAGGCCAGCGGCCTGAACGCGCTCCAGCCGGTCTTGGCGATGATCGAGGCCACGAGGCCGAAGACGCCGAGCGGCGCGAGTCGCATCACCAGGTTGGCGATGCGGATCATGATTTCGTAAAGGCCCTGCCAGAACTCACGTTGGGTTCTGTGCAGATCCTTGGGCAGTTGCGAGACGAAGTAACCGAACAGAAAACCGAACAGCACGAGTCCCAGCATGTCGCCGGTCGCCGCAGCGGCGAACAGGTTATCGGGCACCAGGCGCAGTACGACATCGAGCATGTTGTGGGCGCCCTTGCCTTCAACGCGGGACATCACGTCCTGCGATTCGGCATCGAGACCGAGCAAGGCGCCTGCGGGCTTGCCGTCGATGACGCCGGGCTGCAGCAGATTGACGACCAGCAAGCCCGTCAGGATCGCGACGGTGCCGGTGCCGACATAGAACGCCAGCGTGCGCAAACCATAGCGCCCCAGCGCACGGGTTTCGGTGATGGCGCCGATGCCGGCGATCATCGCCGACAGCACCAGTGGCACCACGAGCATCTTCAGCGCATTGAGAAAAAGCTTGCCGGCGAACTCACAGCCGGCGACGAAGCTCGCGTAGTCGCCCAGGCCATAGCCCGCCGCGACCGCCAGGACCAGGGCCGCGACGATCTGCCAATGCAGAGCGACGCGGCTCAGAACGGCTCCTTACAGGCCTTCGCCCTCGGGCGAGGTCTGCGCCGCGATATCGGCATCGCTCGTGATCTCGACCTTGATCTCTTTCTCAAGCGCCTTCTCCACCGCACCGAACTCCGCACCGGCCGTCGCCTGCGTCAGCTGCATGCGCTGAGAGCTGCCGGCTTCCGCAGAGGACGCCGCCGGATCCTGCACCTTGCTGAGCAGGATCACGGCCAGATCACCGTTGTCCAGAGTCACCTTACCGGCGCTGGTCTTACCCTCAGCTGGACGCGGCAGTCGATAAGCCGCATCGACGATGGTCTTCTCGGGCGTCGCGCCCATGCGCGTCACCGTTCCCGTGTGTTCGATCTGCGCACCCACCGCCGAGGCAGCGGCATCGAGCGCCTGACCGCCGCGCAGTGCGGCCAGCAGTTCGTCGCCCTTGACGGCGACCTGCTGCTTGGCGCCCTCCAGCTTGAGTTCGTCGCGAATGCTGTCCTTGACTTCGTCCAGCGTGCGCTGGCGCGGCGCCTCGTACTCGGCCTTGCGGATCACCACGAGATGATTGGGCGACACCACGAGCGGCTTGCTGTTCTCGTTGTCGGTCAGCACGGCCGGCGAGAACGCAGCTTCCTTCACCGGCTCGGCAGCGAGAATGCCCGCACCGCCCGCGCGCGTGAACCAGTCGGTGGTCTGCACCTTGAGGTCCAGCGCCTGGGCGACCGCGTCGAGCGAGGTAGGATTCTCGAATGCGAGCTGTTCGAGCTTCTCGGACTTTTCCTGGAACAGCTTCTGCGCGTCACGCTGCTGATAGAGCTCCAGCAGTTCGGCTTGCACACCCTCGTCCTCGAAAGGACGCACGGTCGGCGCCTTGAGCTCTTCGAGCTGGATCAGATGCCAGCCGAACTCGGTTTCGACAGGCTTGCTGATTTCGCCCGGCTTGAGCGCGTAGAGCGCCTCTTCGAAGGAGCTCACCATCATGCCGCGCTTGACCCAGCCCAGATCACCACCACTGGCCTTGGACCCCGGATCATCAGAATTCTGCTTGGCCAGTTCGGCGAAATCCCCACCGCCCTTGAGCTGTTCGGCGAGCTTTTCGATCTTGTCCTTCGCGGCCGACTTGTCGGCGCCGAAGCTCACGAGAATATGGCGAGCCTTGCGCTCTTCGGTCGTCGCGAAACGACTGTCCTTCTCGGCATCGTAAATAACCTTGAGCACGTCGGCGCCCGGATTCGCGGCCTTGGGAATCGCCGCCAGATCGAGGTCGACGTAAGAAAGCTTGAGACGCTCGGGCGCGGTGTAGCGCGACTGATTGGCGGCGAAGTGATCGCTGATCTGCGTGTCGCTGACGTCGATCTTGTCCTTGACCTGCTCGACGGCCAGACGAGCCACGCCGATGTCGCGCGACTGCCCGCTCAGACGATAGGCCAGCGCGGCTTCTTCGCTGCTGACGAAGGCCGATTCGACGATGCTCTCGCGCAGCTGATCGAGCACGAGCGAATTGCGCAGCTGCGATTCGAAGCCGTGCGGATTCATGCCGCGACGCGACAGCAGGTCGCGATAGACGGTGGCCGAAAACTGGCCGTTCTCCTGGAACGCCGGCACCGTGCGCAGATACTCGAACACCGAAGCGTCGCTGGCGCGATAGCCGGCAGACTGCGTGTACTGTCGAAGAACCGCTTCGTTGACCATGTCGTCGAGCACGCTCTTGCGGAAGCGCGTCTGGTCGATCATCTCGGGACGGAAATTCTCGCCCATGAGCGACTGCAGTTGCTGATAGCGCTGCTGGTAGCCCTGCTGGAAATCAGCTTGCGTGATTTCCTGGTCACCGACTTTCGCCAGCGGCGTTTCCGGGCTGTCACTACGAAAAGATTCGATACCCCAGAAAGCGAAAGGAATACAGATCAAGCCAATCACGAACCAGACGATGGGGCCGGTCAGGCGATCGCGGATGGACTGCAGCATGGGGATGTTTCCGTTGGGGTTACGAAATTTTTCGTTTTCTGAGCGCAGAAACAAATAAGGCACCTCGAAAGGTGCCCCATTTGCAAATACGAGGGGCGGAGCGGACGGGGCTCGAACCCGCGACCCCCGGCGTGACAGGCCGGTATTCTAACCAACTGAACTACCGCTGCACTTACGGCACTTTGTAAAATTACAAAGTTGAGTCACATTATCTTTTCAGTTTCACAACTTAAAAATATGGTGG
>JALRLM010000606.1 GCA_023254435.1 Hydrocarboniphaga sp. | reverse complement strand
CCAAGAGAAAAGGCCGCCGGGCAGATGCCCGGCGGCCTTCGAAAGACTACCGCACCAATGCTTACTTGGTGGTCATCTTCTGCACGGAACTGGCGTTGAAGTAGTCGTCGTTGTACTTCACCGACAGGTCTACCGGCTGGTCCTCGTTGAACGCCGCTGTCACGAAATAACGGCCCGAGTTGAAGTGGTAAATGACTTCCGGAACCGTCGAGGCGGCGAGGATATTCGGCACTACGATCAGGTGACCCTCATGGAACTGCATGAGCTGATCGCGATTGTCGTAGTCGTCCTCGGCCACGATGTTCCAGCTGTCTTCGTCGAGATACATCACGCGCTTCTTGAAGGTGTGGCTGGTGCCCGGCTTGATATTGGCCTCGACCACCCAGACACGATGCAGCTCGTAGCGCGGCAGCTCGGGATTCACGTGCTTGGGACGCACCAGATCCTTGTACTTGGTCTTGTTGCCCGCGATCTTGTTGCTGTTGTACGGAATGTAGACTTCCTTCTTGCCGACGAGCTTCCAGTTATAGCGCTCGAGCGAGCCGTTGAACATGTCCACCTGATCGTAGAACTGGTGACCGTCCGTGCCTTCGTACGGGTTGTCGCAGCACACCGTCGGCGCGCGGCGGATGCGCTTGAGCGCGGGCGTGTAGAGCCAGGCCGAACGACCCGCTTCACCCGTACCGGCCTTTTCGTGTACGAGAATGAAGGTGCCGGCCAGACGCGGCGGCGCTACCGTGCGCGACAGATAGCGCAGGAACTCGCCCGAGTCCTTGGTCAGCGGCGTCTGCTTGCCGATGGAGCCGTAGTAAAACGCGGCGTCTTCGATGATCTTGGTCAGCTGAAACTGGCCGTCACGCTGCACGATCATCTGGTTGTTGTAGCGCTTGGCGTAGTCGCCGCGATACTTGAGCTTGTGGTTCCACACCGGCTCGGCACCGGTCTTGGGAATCGGGAACGGAAAACCCAGCTTGCAGTTGTCGAGCGTATCGGTACCGATCATCTCGCAGGTCGACGCGTTCTTGACCGTCGCCGCCTTCACTTCCTCGGGGAAGTTGACCAGACGACGCGTCGGATAGACGTTCATCTTGTAGCTGTCGTAGGTCTTGAGCAGAAACTTGTGACCTTCGGTCAGCTTGGCCTCGTACTGCGCCATGTTCGACTTGTTGATCGTGAACTTGATGGCGTCGCCGTCGATCTTGTCGTCGTGTGGGAACTCGCCCGACAGCGGGCCTTCCTTCACGCGCGGCGTCCATTCGGGAATCGAGCCGTCCTGGTTGCCGGCTTTTTCGGCTCCGACCGGCGTCAGGTCCTTGCCGAGCTTGCCGGCCTCATCGGGACCGACCTTGCTCACCGCCAGGCTGGCGTAGGCCAGACAGGCCACTCCGAGCGTCAATGCGAAACGCTGTTTCATGAATCGTTCTCCTCAGCAGGTGCGACCGTCAGTAAGATCGCTTTTCGTGTAATAGCGGGCGGATGCTAGCGAATTTCAAACTGACTGCCAAACATAAAAAATACCCAAACGCAAGGCCAATTAGGCGTATTGCAAGGCTGCGAAGCAGCGGCTTCAACGCCAGGACTCACTGTCTACAAACCCAGTCCGTCTATGGCCCGCAGCAAAGGCCCGCGCGCCGCTATCTGAGCCTGCAACTGCGCCAGCATCACGAAGACACCGGCCAGCCGCCGGTGCAGGAATACGATCTCGCGCGGCGGCACGCGAAAATAGCGTGACAGCGCGTTGCGGGCCCCAAGCTGCGTCACCCGCATCGGCAGGTCGCTGGCGCCCCAGCGATAGGTCTGTGCGGGCGTCAGCAAGCGCGCCGGAACACGCCCTTCGGCCGGATCGGTAAACGGCTCGACGATGGTCTCGCACATGGCGGCGAAAGCCTCATGGACGTTGCGCGGAAAACCCTCCTGCATGAGGCCGATCTGCATCGCGCCACGCTCGATGCGCCCGGGCTCGCGGTCGAGCGCGCCGCGCAGTATCCGCGTATACGGATCGACGAAACGGCGCTCGAAACGGCGCGTGGCGCCGAAGTCGAGCAGCACGATGCGATCCTGGCCATCGGCTTCTATGCGGATGCGGTAATTGCCGAAATGCGGGTCGGTCTGCACCATGCCCCAGCCGAAGAACTCGGTCAGGAAGAGGTCCAGAAACGCGCTGCCGAGGCGATCGCGCCGCTCCTGCGGCAGAGCGCCGACGCTGGCATGGCGCGCGCTGACGCCGCTCTCATAGCTCGTGGTCAGGATGCGCGCAGTCGAGTAACGCTCCAGCACCTGCGGTACCACGTAGCGATCGTCGCCGGCCAGGCGCCGGGCGAAATCCTCGGTAAAGCGGCGCTCGATGCCGTAGTCGACCTCCTGGTACAGCATCTCGCGCAATTCGGCGAAGATCGGGGTGATGTCGAAGCCCTTGGGCGTCAGTCGTGACATCACGAGCAGACGCGACAAGGTGCGGATGTCGCTGTCGATGGCGTCGGCCACGCCGGGATACTGGACCTTGATCACCAGCTCGAGCCCGTCGGACTTGCGGCGTGCGCGATGCGCCTGGCCCAGCGAGGCGGCCGCAATGGGCTGCGTGTCGATCTCCAGCTCACCGAGCCTGTCGGCGCCCAGTTCGCGATCGAGCACAGGCGCCACGTATTTCCAGCCAACCGCCGGGGTGTCGTCCTGCAGGGTCGCCAGCACCTCGACCGCTTCGGCCGGCAGGAAATACTGGCCGTACAGCGACAGCATCTGCCCGGCCTTCATCACGCTGCCCTTGAGCTGTCCCAGCTCGTCGGCCAACACCTGGGCCTGGCGCTTGTAAAAATCGTGATTGGCGGAGTCGCGATCGATCTCGCCGCGAAAGATGTTGCGAATACTGTGGGCGACAATGCTGCTGCCAGCGCCGAAGCCGAGCTTGGTCAGCGCGATGTTGCGTTCCAGCGACCCGGTCTTGAGCCGGTCGAGCGCGCGACGAGCCTGCTGCTGCTCCTTGTCATGCGGCGGGTCATGCGGCGGCATCCTATCGCCGCTATGCTTCTTGGCCATCCTCGTCTCATTCGGAAAATCGATGCCTACGCTTGCCGACATTCTTCTGGCCGACCACCAGCGCGAAGCAGTCGTTTCAGACTGCGTGAGCGTGATCGAACGTCATCTGAATGGCCTCAGGAGCCTGCGTGGCATCGCACTCAAGACCGCACTGGCCATGTTCAAGAAAGCCATGCCGGACGCCCTGACCCGCGTGGTACGCAAGCTGCTGCCCGATTTCGCCGTCGCGCTGGAGCCGCTGCATGAGCGCTTCCGCCAGTCGAGCGATCGCGATTTTAGCCTGTTCCTGCGCAAGCACGGTGAAGAGACGGTGGACGCCCTGATCGGCGTGATCGACCAACGTGCCGGCACCAGTCCCAACGAAGCGGTCAAGGCCACCTATCGCAAGCTGCGCGGCAATGTGCGTGGCGAACTCGAAGCCGTGCTGCCCGAGCTGGCCAAGACCATCTCGGGCTATCTGGGTTGAGAACGGCCTGATCGCACAGGCAGCTCAGCGCGCCGGCTCGCTGCGCGGCGCCAGCGTCGCCACCGAGCGCTCTTCATAAGCAGGGCTGTGCAGCCGCGCGACGGCCGTCACCCGTTCCACGTCGCGATGCAGGCGTGCCTGCAGACCGCTTTGCGCCTCGCGATGCAGCTGTCGTAGCGTGTCGTTACGAAAACGCTCCATGCCGGCATCGGCCTGCGCCAAGGCGCTCATGCCGAACAGCGCCGCCGCGGCCAAGCCCCTCGTCGTCGTGATGTGATTCATTGTCATCCCCTCTCTCCCGGTTCCATCCGAGTTCGAGTGTCAGATGCACTGCATCGGCAATGCGTTTACATGCCTGTGAGGACCTGCCGATGACGGTCATCGCCAGCGACGAACTCATGGCCGGTTCAGTCGGCGCTGGCTAGGGTCCGGTCACACCATGCGGAGGAGCCGTCATGAAATCGACTCATAAGTTACATAGCCCCATCGGGCGTCACATCGGCAAGGCACTGAGCGTTGCCGCCCTGGGCCTGCTCGTGTTCGGTAACGCCTTTGCCGTCGATTCACCGGTCGGCCGCTGGCAGACCATCGACGACGAAACCGGCAAGCCCAAGGCCATCGTCGAGATCAAGGAAGTCGGCGGCGCGCTGCAGGGCCAGATCATCAAGCTGCTCAATCCGTCCAAGCCCAACCCCACTTGCGAAAAGTGCGAAGGCGAGCGCAAGGATCAGCCCATCGAAGGCATGACCATCCTGTGGGATCTGAAGTCCGACGGTAACGCCTGGAGCGGCGGCAAGATCCTCGACCCGCAGAAGGGCAAGGTCTACGGCGCCAAGCTCGAATCCGAGACCGGCGGCCAGAAGCTCAAGGTGCGTGGTTACATGGGCGTGTCGATGCTGGGCCGCACGCAGGAGTGGACGCGCGTTCCCTGATCCATAGCAAAAGCAGGCGAGCCGGGCGGGTGCGTTCGCGCATCCGCCTTTTTGTTCTCTCGTCGACTCCCGCGCCCGCTCGATCGTGGACGACATCGGACCTCAGCGAAAGCGCATGCGCACCGCGTCGGGCGTGAACTCCTGCTCTCGCATTCCCGGAATATTGAACTGCGCCGGCTCATCTTCCGCTGTCAGTCGATTAATGAAGTAGCGGCCGTCCTTGAAGTCGTAAGTGACCACGGGCGCGCAGTTGGCGGCAGGCACGTCGTAGAGCGACAGCAGATGCCCCTCCTGGAAACGCCATAGCGTCTTGTCGTTGCGCTCGTAGTTTTCGACGAGGACGATGTTCCAACTGTCCTCGTCGACGTAGAACACGCGCTTGCCGAAGCTATGACGCTTACCGCCGCGCTCGTTGGCCTCGACCACCCAGACGCGATGCCGAACCTCCTCACGCAGATGC